>DAIERC010000167.1 GCA_027347125.1 Ignavibacteriales bacterium | reverse complement strand
GTTTTCATTCCGTATTCATTCATACGTTCCGGATAATGTTTTACGTTGTAGGAAGAATCCTGCGCGGCAAACGGAACCCACCATATTCTTACCTTTAAACCATGAGCATGTATTGAATCAATAAACGCTTTAAAATCTTTTTCACCGCCGGGAAATTTTTCAGGACTTGGTTCCCAGTCGCCATCCGCATTTTGCCAGCCATCGTCAATGGTAACCCATTTGAATCCTAATTTTTTTACCTCGTCCAGGCTATTAAGAATTTGTTCTTTATTAAAATTTCTTTCGTATCCCCATGCGCACCACTCAGGCTGGTAAGCGTCTTTCGGAGCGTCGGGAAATGAAAAGCCTTCGTGCTGCATTATTCTTGAATATGTTTGCAGAGCGTTAAAATAATCACCGTGATGCGTAATTACCACGCACGGTACTTCATCAACACTTTTACCCGGCTGAATTACAAATTGATTTGAGTCTTTAACAGCGAATGAAACCGAACCGGAGTTTTCAACTTTTACCGGAAGCGATATTAATTGGGGCTTGGTATCAATAGATGCGAAGGCAAGTCCCTGTTCCTTTGTCCACAAATCCACAACCGGAATTCCGCCGCCGTAGTCCGGGGCGTTCATTCCCTGGTAATTTTCTCTAAAATAGTTCTTTGTTACAGGGAATATCCAGTCGTATCTCTCAGGGTAACTTCCTCCCTGGAAACTCCAAAATTTATATGAGCTGTCGGCGCCGAATAATTTTGCGTCTATTGTTGTATTAAATGATTCATAAAAACTTACATCGACAGGTTTGAGGCTTTCGTTTTTAAGTGAAGCCTTACAAATTATAACGTTGCTTAAATTATTTGGAATGATAAAAGTAAATTTCTGGGATAAAGTTGAGTCTTGAGATATGGCAATAAAGGATACGGTTTTGGAATATCCATAAATAGATTTTTGAAAATTTATTTTTAATGATGTGCCGGCAATTTTAAATTTTTGAACACTATTCGAATTATTAAAACCAACTAAAGACAACGCAGTGCCTTCGGCAAGAAGATTTTGTTTGAAGGATTTGCCGAACAAAGAATAAATTTCAAATCCTGTATTTTCATAAATCTTAACAGCTATCTCTTTATTTGAAACAAAAATTGGAAACTTGTTTTCATGCGTAATTCCGGAATAAGCATGGTTCTTGCTTAAGCTGCCGCTTAAATCAGAACCGGCATAACGCTTTTTAGTTGCAATATTTTTTCCCGCTTTGCTTCTAACAATTTTTTCCGGAGATAAATAATTATGTGAACGGGATCCCGGTTTATCAAAAAGGAAATTATTTGGAGAATTAGCTTCTTTAGTTTTTACCGCAATATTTTCCGGCGTGGCCGCTAAAACATTCACGAAAAGCATTAAGCTCATAATAGGATAAATATAATTTAATATAGCCAAAAATTTTTTCATTACTATTTTTCTTTACATTATATTTTTTATAACCGGAATAAACGGCGGGATAGTATACTGTTTTGTTTGACAGATATATTTTTCCCGCCTTAATCAGCTAACATGAATTAACATTAATAAATACCTTACTTCATAAGTATCATCTTCTTTGTCATTTGCTGGTTGCCTTCAGTAAGGGTGTAGAAATATATTCCGCTTGAAAAACCATCCATGTTCAAATTAATTTCGTAGCTTCCTTTATTGATGTAAGCATTATCAGTTATGGTTTTAACTAATTGCCCCAACACATTAAAAACTTTTAAGCTTACATAACCCGACTGGGTTAAGCTGAACTTAATGTTGGTTGAAGGGTTAAACGGGTTTGGATACGCATCATACAGGGCAAATTTATCTGGTACTTGTGTTTGAGTTTTAAGAACATTTGTATAACCACCGGTGAACCAGCCTGGATCTCCAACCGGTTTACCGTCGGTGCCGCCAGTTTTTAACGCAGCATTACTGTATTGCATATCTGTAAGTTCCGGAAGCGGCCATGCCGGTATCCAGTTGTTGCCGCTTACGCTTTGCGGTTGATAACCGAACACATCCGTTGTTGCCGTATTGGTTCTTATATTAACAAAATATTGAAATATGCCAACGCCATTCCCGGTGTTATTATCCAACACTTTGTCAAGTGACGGACCAAATCCCGGATCTGCATTAATATTGCCTGATTCTACAAGTCCCGGCCAATGTGTTTTATCGGTAAACATTCCCTTTGTTCTGGTATTCATCCACAGAGGTGTAATAATTGAATCAACATGAGCTGTATCGTTCCAGGCTGTCCAAAAATCCGTAACGGCTTTGGGCCAGAAATAAGCATTATTCTTAACTTCAATAGTTCTTTTTGCCTCTGCTAACCATCTTATGTTTGAACTTGCCGAATCTGCAGGATCAAACACTTTTGCTTTTGCTACATCAAGAGTATCTAAATCAATTAATGACCCCACTTCCATAGACCATAATTGATCCCACATACCGGTGTACTCATCCTTTGTCATTGCTCCTACCCAGTTGGCGTAAAATATGTTATCGTTAACCTTAGCATCGGTAACGTTAAAAATCCAGAAAGGATTTTGAAACGTTAATAGAACACTATTATGGGTAAATTCGAAATACTTAGTGTAAATAGACGTTACCGGGCAGGCTGCATATGCATTAATGGCAAGTATTGTATTATTTCTCATAACAATTGAATCGGTTATCGCATTGTTATTCTGGTTGCGCAAAGCTTCGCCGGAGTACCATTGTGTAGCAGAAACCATGTTCCTAAACTTGCAATTTGTTATGAAGAAATCGTCCCAGTTTCCGCTATAGCTTATAGCGTTTTCAGGCCAATCTTCGAAAATAATATTGTCGGCATGAAGTTTAATATAATCCCCCGATATCTGAATAAAAGCACCTATACCGT
>DAIERC010000162.1 GCA_027347125.1 Ignavibacteriales bacterium | reverse complement strand
CATTATCATTTTTTTCCCATATTATTTTGCTTACTTGAAGTTAATTAATTAAAATTTAAACTTTGCTCTTAGCTTCTTAATACAAAAAACAAATCATTGTTATTGGCGGGAGGTTTTGATGAGGACAGCTGTTTTGTCATTCCGTAATCTTTTCACTCAACAGGCATTACTACATAAAATTATTTTAAGCGCTTGTTTTTTAGCCGCATTATTAACCGTTACAACAAGCTTAGGTTTTTCCTTTGTTCATACGGACAATTCGCCTGTTGCAGTAACTACTTCAGGAAAGATAAGAGGCTATGTTGATAACGCTGTTAATGTTTTTAAAGGCATTCCTTACGGTGATGATACATATAAACACCGCTTCATGCCACCGCTGCCTCCCAAGCCGTGGAAAGGTGTTCGCGATGCAATACAATTTGGACCGATGGCTCCGCAAGTAATCAAACACGACTCGGATTTTTACCCTGCCCCGAAAAATCCTAAAGTAAGTGAAGATTGTCTTAACCTTAATGTATGGACACCCGGCTTACATGACGGCAAGAAACGCCCGGTAATGGTTTGGTTTCACGGCGGCGGTTATAACGGATGGTCTGCTAATATCGATCTATATGACGGCGTAAATCTTTGCCGCCGTGGCGATGTAGTTGTAGTAACGGTTAACCATAGGTTAAACGGCTTCGGATTCCTTTACTTGGGAAAAATGGGCGGGAAGAAATATGCCGAGTCTGGAAATGCAGGCATGCTAGATCTTGTGCTGGCGTTAAAATGGGTGAAGAATAACATTGCAGAGTTTGGAGGTAATCCTAATAATGTAACAATCTTCGGCCAGTCCGGCGGGGGTGCTAAATGCGCAACGTTAATGGCTATGCCTTCGGCATACGGACTTTTTCAAAAAGTAATAACAATGAGCGGACAGCAGATAACAGGACGAACGCCGGAACACGCAACTGAAACAGCAAAAAGCATTCTAAAAAAACTCAATATTTCTCCCGGGCATATTAATGAAATAACTAAAGTACCGATGGAAGAACTAATTGAGGCAATGCAGGGTGAATCATTTACGCCTGTTGCCGATGGTATTGCTCTGCCGCGAGATCCTTTTTCACCTGACGCATCACCGCTTTCCAAAAACATTCCGATGATTATGGGAAATACACACGACGAAACTACTTATCTGATCGGGAGCAGCGATACGTCTTTATTTCATTTAACATGGAAAGAGCTGCCCGGGGAAATCATGCAAAACGCTAGACAGTATATCTGCAGCTTAAGTCCCGATACAATCGTTGCAAAGTACAGGCGTTTGTATCCTAATTATTCGCCGAGTGATATTTTTTTTGCGGTAACAACTGCGGCCCGCTCATGGAAAAGCATGGTTGTTGAACTGGATGTTCGCACAAGACAAAACGGCGCGCCTACTTATGTTTATGAACTTGACTGGCAAACCCCGGTTCAGCACGGCAGATTAAAAGCGCCGCATACCCTTGACGTTCCGCTTGCGTTTGATAACATTATTTACGGCGCCCAAATGACGGGTACCGGGCATGATGCGCAACGGGTGGCAAATTTAATAAGTGATGCGTTTATTGCTTTCGCTAAAACCGGGAACCCAAATAACGGTGATTTACCGCAGTGGCCGCGTTACAATCTGAAAACACGCCCCACGATGATTTTTGATTTAAAGCCAAAAATAGTTGATGATCCGCGCGGAGCCGAGAGAAAAATATTTGAGAAAGCTCCTTACATACAACCGGGAACGTGAGGATAATTTTTAATTTATAAGATTCTTTTATAGGCAATCAATCATTAAATTCAAAATGATTGATTATTTATCGTATAAATAAGGATTACATTTTACATTATAATTGCGGGTAAAATTAAATTCCATATCCCGTTCGGGCATAAAATTTTTTTGCTCCCAATAAAAAATTTTTTCATTATTAATACTGTAAACTTTATCGGGTGTATAGGAAAACTTTTTTATCGCAATATTTTGTTTCACAATTAATTTATAAACTGCGTACACCAGAGGTTTATTCCATGTTTTAGTAGATAGCAGAATATATTTAACATTATTACCTGATAATTTTTGTCTGTATTTTATATTATATGTTACTGTGTCCCCGACATTAACATTTACTCTAAAATAGAACCCCAAAGACGTCTTATGCATAATGCTTTTAGAAACACTTTGCGGCATTACAAATACTTGTACGGAATCAAAAACCACTCTATCATTTTTATTGCCTACCGGAAAATAAATGGTACCTTCAACATTTTTATCAGAGTTGTTTGCGAACCAATAATAACCGTCCACATAAAAATAATTTCTATCTATTGTGAAATTAATATCTTCTCGATAAAAAGTTATACCCTGGCTAAAAACATTAGTAGCGGCAAACAGACATATGATAAACGAAATTTTCATGGTAATCTTATTTTAGCAGGATCATAGAACCGTTTTTATAAATTTTATTATTTATTTCAAACCGGTAATAATAAACACCCGAAGATACAACGTGTCCGTGGCTGTCAACTCCATTCCATATTACAACAGAGCCGCTCGATACCGGAATTGATTTTATCTTCCGTCCGTTTACATTATAAATCAAAATATAACCTCTTTTTTGTTCTAAGAAAGATGGAATTTTCACGTAGAAATTTGTACTTAAATTAAATGGGTTCGGGTAGTTTATAATACTTACTTCCGCATTCTCAGGCTTATCATTTCTTTCGGCACTCATTATATCACCAAGCAGATGAATGTCGTGTTCAACTACGGTATCGGGATTAACATTAAGATAGAAAGGTTCTATTTGATAACTTTCAATCTCGTAATAGCCCCTAATAAAACTCAAGTTAAGTTCCCTTGAAAATATTTTTGTTGAATATGTTCCATCGTTAGTAATATTCAAGTAGTAATCAAACTTTAAGAACCCGTTTGTTATCGGATAACCACGTTTGTTAAAAATGTGCCCCTTTAAAGTGAAATAAGTTCCTTCAACGCTGTTGGGTAAACCGATAGTGGAATTTTTACATTTACAAATACTATCATACCCATATCGGCATAAAGAATAACCTGATGGAATCGAGTCAATTAAGGAGCCTGGATAATTACCGAATTTTATAGAATCATTCGAAAAATAGAAGTGGGAATTTTTTGAAAGATACAATAAAAGTTTTACACAATCTCCCTTTTTATCGATATATAAAGGCGAAGATAAGCTATCTGAATTAATAATAAGAATTAGTGTACTGTCTTTTACATTTCCCAGTCTTACTCTGGCGGTATCTTTGGTTGACGCAACACAAATACTATCATAATTTCCATTCAAATATCCGCCAATATTCATATCAAAAGTTATTTCCATTACCCAGTTGTTGTTTTTATCAAAAGTGAATTCGGACAAATATGCAGGCGGAACATAGACAGGGTTATCAAACACATTGATCGCAGAAATAAGAACAAGCGATATGACGATGAATAATTTTTTCATTTTATCCCCAATAATTTTATTTAGTCTGAGCTTTATTATCCTTTTTATAAAACAAATACGGTGCAGTGAGCGTAAAAATAAGAACGAGACTCCACAAACGGCCTTGCAGAATATTGTAATCATGTAAAAGCTTTTCCCACGGGTTACCCATTACATAATGTCCGAAAATAAATTCGAAACAGACCGTCATAGACAGCCACATCAAGCCAACAAGTATTGCCTGCTTTGCGGAACCCAATTTCCATTTGCGGAAAATTATCTACATATAAATTGCGAATAAAGCTATCCCGGTAACGGTAGAAATCTGGTGGGCGGTTAAATCACCGGTAAATGTTTTGTACACAACTTCCCTGATAGTTCCGTTTATTATGGCTATGAACACCATCGGAAACCACGCAAAAAAATATTTAGACATCATAATTTTTCCCCGCTTGTTAAGAGTTTTTAATATAACGCTAATTCTAGCTAACTGTTTTAGAACAAATTTTAACCTTGTACTTTCTTACAATCCTGCAAATGGATGCTTCAACTTAACAATTTTTATAAAATAAATGAAAGTCAATCTAAAACCAAAAGCCTAGCTTCACAATTTTGAATTCTTAATTTTGAATTTTTAATTTTAACAATTCACATCTTTCATATAACTTCTTATTTCCTCTCCAATCCATCTAACCTTTTTAGTCAACTAAAGGAATTTTAAATATTTTCGATAATTATTCAGATTCTCTAATAAAATAATGTGTTTTATAAACTTAGACTAAAAAATTATTTGACAAAGGAATTACAAATTATTAGTTTTGCACAAGTTTAAAAAAGATATGAACACAAGCAAAATAAAATATTACGCGAATAAGTACATGTGCACTACAACCACAACTACTACCCCTAAACCTATTACAGGCGGCTGAAGCATGGTTGTATTTATTTAAGTTTGAAAAAATAAAAAACCGGCTTCAGAGATGGAGCCGGTTTTTTGTTATATAAGCGAAGTTAAAAACGTGAAAATAATTTTAAGGCGGGAATAAAATGAAAATATTAAAGTTCGGCGGTTCTTCGGTTGGCAATGCCGAAAGGATATTAAATGTAATTGAGATTATAAAAAAATCTCTTCAAAGTGATAAAAAAACAGCCGTTATCTTTTCGGCATTTCAAGGAATAACCGACGATTTACTTCGAATGAGCCAGGCCGCCGCTTCGGGCAATAATATCTACCAGGATTTATTCAAAAAGCTTGAAGAGAAACATCTTCAAATTACACAACAACTGGTTGGAGTAAAAAACCAGGGCAACATATTAGCCCACTTAAAATTAGGATTAAACGAGCTTGAAGACGTTTTACACGGCGTATACCTGGTTAAAGAACTTTCACCAAGGACACAGGATTTTATTTTAAGCTTCGGCGAAAGATTTTCATCCTACATTATTGCAAGCGCAATTGCCGAAAGAAAAATTAAATGTGAATATCTTGACAGCAGAAAATTAATTAAGACCGACGAATCATTCGGCAGCGCCAAAGTTGATTTCGGAGCAACCAATTCAAACATAAGGAAATATTTTAAAGCCCACGATAATCTTCAGATAATTACTGGCTTTATCGCATCAACGGCAAATAACGAAACCACAACACTTGGCCGCGGCGGTTCGGATTATTCGGCATCTATTTTTGCTGCCGCTTTAAGAGCTAAAGAAATTG
>DAIERC010000153.1 GCA_027347125.1 Ignavibacteriales bacterium | reverse complement strand
TTCAAGTAAATAAGAATTTCTGTTTACAAGTTTTTTTATCAGCGCAATATTTTCCCTCGCGGCAACTTCACCGGAAGAAATAATTTCCGCCGTTTTATCAAAATCAGCCCATGATAAATTTTTTACTTTCGGGCGGATGATTAGATCTGCTTCTCTTAGTCTTAACAAAGACAAATGATAGGAGGTAATGTCTTCGGCACGATAAAGAATATCCAGAATGTTTTTGGTTGAACTTACTACCTTAATACTTCGAGTCACGTCAACAGCCAGAACCCTATCCGCACCGATTTCTTTAACTCTTCCGGCAGGAACGCTCTCGGAGGCGCTTCCGTCAATTAAAAGGTAATTTTCTATTTTAGCAGGCGGATAAATTCCGGGTATTGCTGAGCTGGCTTTTATTGCATTACGCAGGCTTCCTTTTGAAAAATTTATCTCCTCGCCCGAAATCAGATCGGTAGCAATAGCTGAAAAATTGATATCTAAGGTTTCAATCGGAATATCCGGGATTAATTCATAAAGTTCTTTTGTAACTTCTTCATCAAAATATGAAAGCCGGTTTAAAGTTTTTATTGCCTGAAGGCGGGCATCTATATAATCAAAAAACAGTTCGAAATAATTTTTATCTGGAATTTTTCCGTTTTCAGTAAATGCATCCATTCTGAGTCTTTCAAAGCAAGGCTCTTTAACCGCGTTATAAATAAATTTTTCTACTTCCTTTGCATTTCCGAAGTAAGCATAAAGACCGCCGATTACCGCCCCCATGCTGCAGCCGGTTATAGCTTTAATTTTTATCCCTTCTTCGTCTAGAACTTTTAAAACTCCAATATGGGCCAGGCCCCGAGCCCCGCCTCCTCCTAATGCTAAACCTAATTTAGACATAATAAAATTTTCCATTAAATAATTAAGGTTTAATAATCGTTAATGTAAGAAAATTATCTTGCATTATCCTATGTTTATAATTACCGACATTTTATTTATTTCTTGTTGTCTATGTAAAAGCATGGTAAGTTAAATTATAATTTACAGCTGCATATTACAAATATATCGCCATGCGATATATTTGACGGCCATCAGAAACTTATTTTTCCCCGCTTAAGGATAAATACTACCACCTGCAATAAAGTAGTAACCAACATTAATAATCGATTTTATATTCGCGTTGTAAGTTTTATAATAAGCGGGAACCACAAATGAAAATTAAAATTATACTTTTTTTATTGGCTGCAGCAGCCATTGTTTCGGCTCAATCGCACGAAATAGCGTCTTTATTTAATAAAGGAAAGATCAAAGGAATAATTATAGATTCCAGTGAAGGAAGTCCGCTTCCATCTGCAAGCATTACTCTCCATCATCAAAATGATTCCTCTTTGGCCGGAGGAATTTCATCTGGCCTAACCGGTGAATTTCTTTTAAAAAATGTGTCGGAGGGAAATTACTATTTAAAAATAAGCTTTGTTGGTTATGCAAGTAAGTATCTTCCTAATATAAAAGTATCTGAACAACATAGCGAGATTAATGCCGGTACAATTAAACTGGAAAAAAGCACCATACAGTTGAATGAAACCCAGGTTGTAGGCGAAAGAGCCGGCGAAGAACTTCGCATTGATAAAAAGGTAATTAACGTTAGTCAGAATATTAATGCTTCCGGCGGAACCGCGCTGGATGTTTTGCAAGATCAACCTTCGGTAAGGGTTGATCCAGACGGTACTGTTTACCTGCGCGGCAGTTCTAATTTTAAAATTCTTGTAAACGGAAAACCAAGCGTGCTGCAAGGAAGCGATGCGCTGAAACAAATAAGCGCAAACATGATAGATAATATAGAGTTAATTACAAATCCATCGGCAAAATATGATGCGGAAGGATCGGGGGGGATAATCAATATAGTTCTAAAAAAACAAAAAGAATATTCTTTAAGCGGCGTGGCTAATTTGAATAGCGGAACGCGTGATAAATACAACGGCGATTTCTCCGTTAACTACAATGTAAACGGGATGAACATAACCGGAGGGGTTGATTACCGCAACAATACAAACTTTAATGATCAGGGCATTGATAGAATATCATTTTCTTCCTCCGGTATAAATAATAATTCTACGCGCCTTTCTATTAGAGACAAACGAAGTCAATACACCGGGCGGGCGGGAATCGATTATACGGTGGACAAGCAAAATTCCGTTTCGCTTTCACTGAGCGGTGGCGAGATAAACATCGGTACATCTATAAATTCCAATGTAAATAACGGTAATGTCTCGGGTACAATTTACGTGATGAATGAAAGTTTTACTGACATTCCCGTAAAATATTTTAATTCTACTTTTAATTACACACACAAATTTGATCCGGAAATTAACGAGTTATCTTTTGAAGCGACGTATTCAAACGTTTCTCTTCCAAGCGTAAGAACCTCAAACGAATATTCAACCGACTGGAATTTTATTTTTAAAAACGCCGATCCTTTAAGAACAATATTCGGCAACGCAGCAAACAGAAACGAAGGACGTCTTAAACTGAATTATTCGCACAAATTTAATCCTCAAAGTTCTCTTGAGCTTGGTATTCAATCAAATATTTCTTACAGGAATTTTGATATTGAAAATAAATTGTACGACTGGCCCACCTCGGCATATTCAATCGATTACAGCTTAACAAATAATTTTAACTTTAAAAATAATGTTTACGCCGGGTTTGCAACCTATAGCAATTCATTATATGATTTTGATTTTATGCTCGGTTTAAGAGCCGAGTATACCGATAGGCTGCTTGAACAGAATACGATGAACGGTAATTATAAGTTCTATAAAATGGATTTCTTTCCATCGTTAAATATATCAAAGAAAATAGGAGATCATCAGCTTCAATTCAGTTATAGCAGAAGAATAAACAGACCGAATGAGAACTTACTTAACCCGTTCCCGTTTTATACCGATTCATACTTAACCAGTGCGGGTAATCCCGATCTTCTTCCCGAATATATTAATTCATTCGAGTTGAATTATCAAAAACTCTTCGGCGAGGTTTTCTTTTCGACTCAAACATATTACAGAAGTTCCAATAATTCCACGTTACAAACATTTAAAGTTGAACAGGACGGCAAGCTCTTTACTACGTTCGAAAATTTCGGAATCACAAACACTTACGGATCCGAAATTTCTTCAAGCTTTAAGGCCGGGCAAATTTTTAAGTTTGATCCCAGTGTAAATTTGTACGGCTCCGACCTCAGCGGGAATGTTGTGGGCATGAATATAAATAAAAGTGTTTTTAACTGGACGGCAAGGCTTAACACAACGATAATATTTTCTGCCGATACCAGGTTGCAGATAAGCGGAAATTATTTCGGTAAAATCAATGAGCCCCAGCTGGATATAAAGCCGTTCTTTATGCTTACGGCTTCCCTTAAGAAAGAATTCTTCGACAAAAAATTATCGGTTACACTTCAAGCAAGAAATTTGTTGAGGACGTCTTACCTTGATTTAACAAGCGCCGGTACAAATTTTAACAGCACCATTTTTGTTCATCAGGAAGTTCCAGTTATAAGCTTGATGATTGGTTATAATTTTAATAACTTCAAAAAAACAAGTCGGCCCAACGACAATATCGACATACAATCCGGGTTGTAAGTAATAAAAATTTTTTCGGTGAGATTATATTGAAAACAAAAAGAACTATACCACATATGTATAAGACTCCTGGTTTCGCAGGGCGCTAAGAAATAATTTACTTTCGCGTTAATGCGGGGAATAACCATCCCCGATTATTTTTGTATACCTGACGTTAATTTTTCGTAGCGCGGTTTTGGGTTTAATTTATTTATCAGATTCATTTCCTTTTATTAGATTATTCGGCATCTGTACAGCAACAACTTTGCCTCGCGCACAAACTTCATTATTTGCCGAAACGGTAATTTCGGATATAACTTTTCTTCCTTTAATCTCAATTATTTTTCCTCTCAGTTCGAGTTCAATGCCCAATGGAGTCGGGCGAAGATAATCAACTTGAAGCGATGCGGTAACAAAACGAAATGCCGGTTTGGTATCCGGCTCTCTTCCTTCGGCGCGGTACGA
>DAIERC010000149.1 GCA_027347125.1 Ignavibacteriales bacterium | reverse complement strand
CCTATTTTCCATCTGCCCGGTCGCGTAAAAGTAATCATCGGCGCAGCTTCCGTCATTCCGAAACCTTCCAGCATCTCAAAGCCCAGCGTTTTAAAATCTTTTGCTATTTCCTCATCCAGTTTAGCCCCTCCGCAAACCATGTATTCAACTTTACCGCCGAATTTATTGTGAACTTTTTTGAAAATTATTTTTGAAAATCTTCTCGAATTGATTACTCCCGTCAGTTTAAACAAATACTTTGCAACAAGGCTTTTGTTTATTTGATTCATTATTCCCAGCCTTATGGCGGCATATAATCTTGGAACACCTATTGTAATTGCGATGTTGTTTTTCTGTAAGGTTGAAATAATACTTTCGGAAGTCATTGAAGGTGAAAAAGCTATTTTTGCGCCGACACTTAAAGGAGCAATCAAAGTGCCAATCAACGGGAAGATATGATGCAAAGGCAAAAGCGCTAAAACGTTTCTATCAGCCGTGAAGATAGGAATATGCTGCGACACAGCTTCGATATTTGCCGTCAAATTATCGAACGAAAGCATTACTCCTTTCGGAGAGCCTGTTGTTCCCGATGTATAAATGATAACAGCAGTTTTAAATACATCGGTTCGTTTTATTTCAACAACTTGATAATTTTTTATATCGTAAACCTGCTCTTCAAAAACAATAACTTCTATGTGATGGCTTACGTTTGCAAGCGCCTGTTTTAAAACAGTAAGCGACTCGGTTGAAGTAAAAACAACTTCCGGTTTGCAATCATTCAGCATGTAGGCAATCTCATCTGGAGTTGCAAGGTAATCAATTGGAACAGCTATTGCATTGTTTTGCCATGCCGAAAAAAATGCATAAGCCCATTCCGGTCTGTTTGAAGAAAAGATTGCTACTTTTGTCGTTTTGCCCGGAATAAAAAGAGTAGAATAATAATTTACGTTTCTAAGAAGATCGTTATAACTGATTAATTCATCCTGCCAGGCAAAGGCTGTTTTATCGCCGGATTTTATGTACAAGAGTCACCCATTTAAATAAAAATACTTATAAAAATACCTAATTTTAATTAGTTAGTAAAGGGAGTAAATTTCTGTACCGTAAGATTCACGTTAAAAGAAAATACTTCCGAGAATGGGCTTATTAAAAAAACCCGGGCAATGTTTTATCCATTACCAGGGTTCTAAAATTAAAACGACTCATAGTTTAATTTGAAGCAATTCTATCGGCAAGTTTATGTCTGATCATTCTTTGATCGGAAATATTATCTTCAAGTTTAAACCTGCTTATTAATTCCTGAAGTTTAAATGTAAGTTGAGTTAAATCTTCCGCGGCCCGGGCTATCTGAGATGTACCGGTAGCAGACTGTTGTGTAACGCTGCTTATGTTCTCGATACTTTTACTAATTTCTTCTGCTGTACTAGATTGCTCTTCGCTCGCAGCGGCAACCTGGTTTATAACGTTTGAAACATTGCTGGTATCGTTAAAAATATCTTTTAATACAATGTCAACTTCTTCGGTAAGTTTCATACCGTCAACCACCGAGCCTTTGGCTTCCTTCATAGAGCTATCAGCTTCTTGAACTTCCTTTTGAATTGATTTGATTGTTTCGGCAATCTCCTTTGTAGCCTTGGTTGTCCTCTCTGCAAGTTTGCGCACTTCATCGGCAACAACCGCAAAACCGCGGCCTTGCTCACCGGCTCTGGCTGCTTCTATTGCGGCGTTAAGCGCAAGCAGGTTTGTCTGATCGGCAATATCATTAATTACCAATGTTATCTCGCCTATCTGATCTGTTTTGCCCGCCAACGATGTAATTATTTTTGCCGTATCATCGGATGAATTGACTATCTTCTTCATTCCCTGTTTGGTGTTGTCTGTTTTCTCTGTTCCGATTTTTGCGGACTTACTAGCAGTTTGCGACATTCCGGAAACTTCGGAAATGTTCTTGGAAGTTTCAAGTATTGTACGTGTCATTTCTTCTACAGACGAAGCGATGTCTGTTATTTGTTGGGTTTGCTCTTGAGCGCCTGCGGCCATTTCTTCGGAAGATGACGATATTTGTTCTGCGGCACTGGCTGTTGCTTCAATCGCTTCTTTAACATTTTCCAATGTATTATTTAAATCTTGTATCATTTTATTAACGTTCATGCCCAATTCATAAAGATCACTTTTTTCGTCAAGGGTAAGGTTGCTTGTAAAATCGCCGTTTGAAACTTCTCTAATTACTTTTGCTATCGGGGCAATCTGGCCGCGTAAATATTCTTTTTGATTCTCTTCAACCTCTCTTAAATCAGTAAAGAAAACAAATATACCGTCAATTTCATTCTTATAATTTTTAATAGGGCCGGATTGAACCAGGACAGGAATATTTTCTCCCATATGATTTAGAATAATCGACTTCTCACCTTTAAGGAAGTTTCCTTTAAATGCACTTTGTGTAACGGAATCTTTCAGGAATACTTCCTTTACTTTTAATTTGCCGTTTATCTCTTCGGGTGCTTTGTTAAATCCCATTAAATCGCATGCGGCCTGGTTGATGAATCTTATTGTTAAATCTTTATCGGCCATATAGAACGCGCCGTTAACCACAAGCTGAAAGCTTTTTGATCTGGCAATTTCATCCTGTATCTTATTTATCATGAAATTAAAAGAGGAATATAAATTACCTATTTCATCGTTTCGCTTTATCTCGGGCAGCAAAGTATAATTTCCGTTAGTTATGTCGTGTGCGCTTTTATCTAGCATTTTAACAGGCTTAACAATAATTTTATTTAAGAAAGGAATAAAACCGAAAACAAGCAATAAGCTTGTAATTAAAGCCAGCAGCATCATCATTTTTGAGGTTTTTATCGAACTTAATGCATCGGAGCTAAAAACTTTTGCTTTATTCTGATTTATTGCCAGAAGCTTTTTCAAACTCATTTTAGCGGTATCAAATTTCTTTAAAGCGTCAACCGATAAATTATTTACTTCAATTTTAAGTGAATCAATTACTCTTTCGTTATTCTTGTCGTTTTGAGAAACTATCACATCAATCCTTTTCTGGAGATCAATCACTGACGCATCGGCGTCTTTCCAGCTTCCCCAATCCGGCACAAACGTATTCCACAAACTATCTTCTTCCGGGGTTCTCTCCAATGGCTCATAAACTTTCCATGCATCGTCAGCTCTCTGAAACGCATCGCCTATTGATGAGTATATAGAATTTCTTACCTCGACGTTTTTTAGGTCAGGGTTTAACACGGCGCGTTCTGCACTGAGCACGGCAGTTTCCGCCTGGTAAAGTGAAAGGAGCGAAGTAACGCTTGGTAAAATGTTATACCCGACTTCGTTTACGGTTTCTGCCTGTTTATTTAAGTCAACATAGCTGAAGTAACCGTTTACAATTGTAATGAATATAA
>DAIERC010000143.1 GCA_027347125.1 Ignavibacteriales bacterium | reverse complement strand
ATAATATCTGCGGACAGCAGGCAGATTTATAAATATTTAAACATCGGCACAGCAAAACCCACTTATACAGAACTTCAAAACATCAAACATTATTTTATAGATGTGCTGGAACCGGATGAAATTTACAACTCGAACCGGTTTGAAAACGACGCGTTAAAAGTAATTGAAAACTTAACGGCTCAAAATAAATTGCCTGTGGTTGCCGGCGGATCAGGCTTGTATCTAAAAGCTTTAATTGACGGCATATTCAATTCGGTTGATACAGATGATGAGTACCGCGAAAAATTATTGCAAACAAAAAAGGAATCAGGTATTGAAAGCCTTTACGCTGAGTTGCAAAAAGTTGATCCGGAAAGCGCTTCGGCAATGCTTCCACAAAATTGGAAGCGGGTGATAAGAGCCCTGGAAGTGTATCATCTAACAGGAAAAACAATTGGCGTTCTGCAAAAAGAATATAACAGGAATATTAATATTAAATTTGTACAATACGGTTTAAGGTGGAAGCGCGAAACGCTTTATTCAAATATTGAAGATAGAGTAGACGAAATGATAACTTCCGGTTTGGTCGAAGAAACCAAAGAACTGCTGAAAAAAGGATATGATAAAAATCTCAATTCTTTAAATACAGTTGGATATAAAGAAATAATTTCTTACTTAGATAATCAAATTTCTCTTAATAGAGCCGTTGAGTTGATAAAAAGAAATACAAGGCATTTTGCAAAGCGGCAACTTACCTGGTTTAGGGCCGACGACAGAATCGTTTGGTTTGATTTAGAATCTCAAAAAGATTTGGAAAAAATTGCGGAGGCAATATTCCGCAGAGAGGTATTAAATGAGAGATAAAATAAAAATTGCTTCCGGCCAAGGTTTTTGGGGTGATCTAATTGATGCGCCGTATAACCAGGTTACCGGCGGAGATATAGACTACCTGGTTATGGATTACCTGGCCGAGGTTACCATGTCGATACTTCAAAAGCAAAAAAATAAAAACCCAAAACTCGGTTATGCAAAAGATATTCCCGAATTGATGAAAAGGATATTACCTGTTTGCGTTGAGAAAAAAATAAAAGTAATAACCAACGGCGGCGGGGTAAATCCGGTTGCGTGTGCCGAGGCAGTAGTTGAAGTAGCGAAAAGTTTGGGCATAAATAATCTTAAGATTGCGGTTGTTCTTGGCGATGACATTAAAGATCGTTTGGATGAAATAATAAACGCCGGCTGCAATTTGAATAATATGGATACCGGTGAGCCCATTACAAAAGTAAAGAACGATATACTCAGCGCAAACGTTTACTTCGGCGCTTTGCCTATTGTAGAGGGCTTAAAACTAGGCGCGGATATTGTTATTACCGGGCGTACTACAGACACCGGTTTAACGCTTGCGCCGATGATATACGAGTTTGGCTGGGATAAGGATAATTTTAATCTTATGTCAGCCGGTACGGTTGCCGGCCATATACTCGAATGCGGAGCGCAATCTTCCGGTGGAAATTTTTTAGGCGACTGGCAATCAATACCTAACATGGCTGAAATAGGTTTTCCTATTGCCGAAGCTTTTCCGAACGGCGAGTTTATAATAACTAAGCATAAAGGTACCGGTGGAAAGGTAAGTTTTGAAACCGTTGCCGAGCAGCTTGTTTATGAAATTGGAGATCCCAAAGCATATATTACACCGGATTGTGTTGCCGATTTTTCTTCCATTAAACTGGAAGACCTGGGCAACGACAGAGTAAAAGTATTTAACATAACCGGCGAGAAAGCAACCGAGTTTTATAAAGTGTCGTGTTCCTATTCTCACGGATATTCGGCTTCGGCAAGTTTAACTTATTCATGGCCGCAGGCTTTAACAAAAGCAAAAGCCGCCGATAAGATCCTAAGAAAAAGATTGGAAAATCTTAATTTAAATTTTGAAGAAGTAAGGTCGGAATATATCGGGTATAACTCATGCCACGGACCGCTTTCAACCGAGATTGATGAAGATAAAATTAATGAAATAATGCTAAGGGTTGCGGTAAGGTCAATGGATTACGGTTCGGTGGAAAGATTCGGTAAAGAAATAGCGCCGTTAATATTAACAGGCCCTCCCGGTGTTACGGGGTTTGCAGGTGGCAGGCCGAAGCCGAGTGAAGTGGTTGCATACTGGCCGGCTTTAATGCCAAAGGATCTGGTAAAGCCTGAAGTAAAAATAATAGAGGTATGAAATGAAAATAAACTTATTGGATATTGCGCACGGCAGAAGCGGCGATAAAGGTGACGCTGCAAATATCGGAATTATAGCTTATGATGATAAGGGCTTTGAAATAATCAAAAAATATCTTACAGCAGAAAAAGTAAAAAAACATTTCGATGGTATTTGTCTTGGTAAGGTAGAACGTTATGAACTTCCTAACTTGCGGGCATTAAATTTTTTGCTTCATAATACATTGGGCGGCGGCGGTACGGTATCGTTAAAGTTTGACGCGCAAGGAAAAACATTAGCCGCTGCTTTGCTTAGAATGGAAATAGATGTTAACGATAAAAATTAAAAATTAGAAATTCGGAGAGGGTTTATGTACGAAGAAAAATTAAAAGAGTTGAATGAGTACAAAGTTCGTATAAATAATTTACGAGGTTATCTTTGACGTCGATAATAAAGATTTAAAAGTAAAGGATCTTCAACACCGTACTACTGAGCCTTCGTTTTGGGATGATCAGATGGGAGCGCAAAGAATTCTACAGGAAATTAAAACGCTTGAATCATGGGTTCAACTCTGGAAAGATGTTGATAAAAAAGCTCAAAATCTCGATGAGTTTATCCAACTTGCACAGATGGAAAATGACGAATCTTTTGCTGATGATATTACCAATGAGTTGAAACTGCTCGAAGAGGCAATTGAAAAAGCAGAATTTAAAAACATGCTTAGCGGAAAAGACGATGCCAGGAATTGCATCTTAACAATTCATTCCGGCGCCGGGGGCACCGAAGCACAGGATTGGGCAGATATGATTTTAAGAATGTATTTGCGATGGGGCGAGCAGAACGGTTTTAAAATGACGATAGTGGATATGCTTGAAGGCGACGGCGCTGGGATAAAAAGCGCTACTGTTGAAGTGGAAGGTGAATTTGCATACGGTTATTTGAAAGCTGAAAACGGTGTTCATAGACTTGTAAGAATTTCTCCTTTCGACGCCAACAAAAGACGTCATACTTCTTTCGCGTCGGTTTTTGTTATACCTGAAATTGACGATACAATCGAAATCGATATAAACCCGGCCGACTTAAGAGTGGATACTTACAGATCGGGAGGTAAAGGCGGACAGAATGTAAACAAGGTTGAAACAGCGGTTCGTATTACTCACATTCCCACCGGAACTGTTGCCGCATGCCAGAGTGAAAGATCACAACTCCAAAACAGAACAAACGCTATGAAGTTGTTAAAATCAAAATTATACCAGATTGAAAAAGAAAAACAGGAAGCAGAACTTGATGAAGTAGAAAAAAGTAAAATGAAAATCGAATGGGGAAGCCAAATTCGCTCTTATGTGTTTCATCCTTACAACATGGTTAAAGACCACCGCACCGATGAAGAAACATCAGATGTTCAGGGTGTTATGGATGGTGATTTGAATAGGTTTATAAAGGCATTTTTGTTGAAGTTTAGTCAAAATTAATTTTGAACGGAAATGGAAAGAAAGGGAGAATAAAGATTAAGGTTGAGGTAATTATAGATACTGGAAAGTTGCATGGCAAAAAAATCGGTAAAAATTTTTTATGAAAATGAAAAAGGTATAGACATAAAGAATTCAAAATTCATCATTCAAAATTCAAGATTAAATTGTGATGGCCAAAAACAGCGAACTAAGGACTAAGAAGAAGACTAAGGGAATGCCGAAGAAAAAGAACGACGATTTTTTTGATAGGGTTTATAAAGTAGTAGCCAAAATTCCTTACGGTAAAGTTTCAACATATGGTGATATTGCCGAAGCGTGCGGCATTAGATCGGCGGCAAGAACCGTTGGATGGGCGTTAAACGGGGCTAAAGAAACAGGTCTTCCATGTCATAGGGTAGTAAACAGGTTCGGAGCGTTAACCGGTAAGTTGCATTTCGGCGATCATAACATAATGGAAGATTTGTTACGGTCGGAGGGTGTTGAGTTTGATAAGGATGGCTGCGTAAGGCTTGATAAACATTTATGGAAACCGAAAGCGAGAAAATATTAATAAAAAAAGCGGAGCATCTAAGCGTTCCGCTTTTTTTTATTGTATCACCACTTACAAATTTTTACCAACCGGAATACCTGTGCACTGTAATTGAAGAAATACCCGTCTTAACATTTATATAAATCTTTTTCTTAGCCGAATCGAAATTGCTCGTTTTATAAAGCCCGCCGCCGACTTTTTGAAAATCCTCGAAATGTTTTGAAGACAAACTTACATCGGCATTTATTTCGCAGCCCGCAGAATCAGGTACGTCTATGCTAATTGAAGATACTCCGGCATCTATATTTAAATTTGTAACATCGCTTTTATCACCTAGTTTTAATCTCATTGAGGCCGCGCCCATATCGATTAAGACATTTTGAATAATGTAAGGTGATAGGTCAAAATCGAGTGCTGCCGCGCCTACTTTAAATTTCATATTCCAGACCGGTGAAGTATTCAACTTTAAAAGTACCTTGTTTGTATTTCGCCTGCTGTTTACCACCAGCTTTTTTTCCTTCATATTAAACTTAACAACAGATTTACCGTTTTCATTTGTAGTAGTTAAATCATAATTGTTCTTGTAGCCGCGTGTATTGGCCTCGAATAATTGATCGGTGGTATCGTTCATCTTGAACTTACCAGCGCCTGCCTCAAATTC
>DAIERC010000142.1 GCA_027347125.1 Ignavibacteriales bacterium | reverse complement strand
ATCTACGGCGTCCCACTTCTGCCAGTCACATGTTTTGTTTGAGCAGCCTTCAAAATTACCCTGTGCCGGAACTTCAAAAGTATAAACAGGCGAACCGCACTTCGGGCATTTCTTATCATGCTCAATCAAAGAGATGTTACATTGTGGGCAGCTAACCTGAACATCGTTTTTGATGTCCGGCGTTATTCCGAATATATGATGCCCTTTGCCATAAACGGGATCTAAATTTACAAACCCTTCATTATCGCCGTTTTTAATTTTTATTTTAATTGAAGGCATTCCGTCTATTTTTATTTCGTTGTCCATTAAGTCGTGACGCTTAGGGCATGTTGCTTTTTTAATATGTGTAATGCCGTAAGGTGAAAGCCGCAGCAGTGAGGTAGAAATGGTAACAGTTCCGCCGTCTTTATTTATTGCGTCTTGAGCGTTTACAATAAGGTTTATAAAAACCTGCTGCATCTGGTTTGCATCTACGGTTAAATTCGGAATATCTTTATCCAGGTTCTTTACCAGTTTAACATGGTTTAACGTAAGCTGGTTTTCAACTACGGCTATCGAGTGTTCGATAATTTCATTTATGTTAGCTTCATTTTTTTTCGGAACAGATTGGCGCGCGAAATCCAGAAGGCTTTTAACAATTTCTCTGCTTCGTTTTGTTTCCCGGACGATAACTTTTAAATCTTCCTGCAACTCCGGGTTATCCTGCGTTCTCTTTAAAAGAAAACTGCTGTACGTTAATACGCCGGTTAAAGGGTTATTTATTTCATGGGCAACACCGGCAGCAAGCCTCCCCAGTGAGGCCATTTTATCGGATTGAAAAAGTTGAAGCCTTGCTTCGGATAATTTTTGCGTCATGTTGTTAAATGATCTGGCCAGCATTCCCAGCTCATCATTGCGCCTATCTTTTATTGTATAATTCAAATTTCCGGTGCCCACCTGGTTGGTAGCGTTCAATAATTCTTTTACAGGTTTGTCTACCCATCTTTTTACAAAGAAACCAATTATAAAACTTAACGCCAGTACGCCCGAAATTGCAAAGATTACAATTTCCATCTCGCTTTTTCTGATTTGCTTGTCAACCTCTTCCAGGGAAATTGTAATGTCTAAGACACCAAGTATTGACTGCGAACTGGAATGCGCGTGGCAATCGGCTGCCCAGCAAGATTTATCATTGTAAATAGGACTTATGATTCCCATAACACGTGACGAATCCGGGTTAAGCCTGAATATTCTTGTTCTATCTTTTATTGGAAGACGTTCCAGAGGCTTATTGGCGGCATGGCAGGCATAGCAGCTTTCGGCGCGCTTATCAACCATTTTACCGATATCTTCCGGGTGAGATGAATAAATAATCTCGCCAACCTTATTTAATACTCTCACGTCGCGAATGCCGGGCTGCTCACCGATTGTATTGATGATACGGTGAATCCTGTCCCGCTGGTTAAGCAGCATATCGTAGCGCGTGCTGTGCTTAATAGTTTCGCTAAGTTGATTTGCGCTTCTTTCAACTTCCGCTAAAAGGCTGCTGCTGTGAGACCTAATATTAAAGTAAGAAAAAATACCGATAGTTATAAGCGCTGTTATACCTACCGCAAGAATTAATTTAAATCCTATTTTCTTAAACATAGCCCCTAAATTCCTAAAGCATATTCAACGTTGCTTTTTATTACTATATATAATAACGAAATAAAAATTGATATTCCTTTATTTTTTTGCCGCACCCGTTTTTTTTCCTAAAGATACAGGCGTCAATTTGCCCGGCTTGTTTTTAGGAAAGCTTTTATCGTCGTGACAGTTTGTGCAAACAGGTTTGGCGAATGTTTTTTCCTGGTGGCACTCTTTGCAATCCAGCTCGGAATGATTTTCATCCAATTTTAAACCCGTTATTTTATGATCAAACTTGCCCGGTGCAAAATTAGTATGACAGCTTATGCAGTCGTTATTAAGTTTAACAAACTTTTTAGATGTACCGTGGCATTTTTCGCACGATAGTTTTTCGTGAAACCTGTTCAATGCCCAGCCTGTCACTTCCAAATGATTGAACGGGCCTGATTCTTTATCCTTATGACAAAGGCTGCAACTGTCGTTTTGATGACATGAGAAGCACGGTTTATGATGTTCCGCTTTTGACTTTTGAATTTTTATCGGCATACCGTCGGAAATTTTTTGAACCAGATTTGTCTTATCTCTATCGTGGCATTTTGTGCAATTATCCTGTTGATGGCAATTAACACAAGAGGCGCCGAATGTTTTTATATGTTCATCATGAAAAAATGTAACAAATTTACCTTTGGAGTAATTTGTTTCGTAAACGATCTTAGAAGGTTCTTCAAGCTTTGGATGAGTTTTACCCGAAATCTTTTTTACATTACTGCTTACCAAGCTGGTGTTCGAAGCATTCTTTAAAGCATGGCAAGAAGTACAATTGTTTGAATGGCTCCATTCGCGATGACATGTAATGCACTGGCGATGATAAGCAGCTTCCAAATCCGGTTTGCTTATGTCGTCTCTTTTGCGTGAAGTTTCGTGGCAGTTTATGCATGGCTGAATAGGGCCTACCGTATTGTAATGATGGCATGTTTTACATCCACCGGCCATCTCAGCCATCTCCGCGTGAATTTTATGAGAGAAAACCACCGGAAGATACTTGTTTGATAATTCTTTTAATACTTCCACTTCCGGCGCCTGAGATGGTGTTTGATTAACCGTTATCATATCTGCGCGCGGGCATGGAATTAAACATGGATCCTTTTTTGTAGGAACATCGCACGAGTGGCATGTTTTGCATGTTAAATTCATTAACGAGTGATTCGCGCTTATTTTATTTTGCCCCGAGGCAACTGTAATGAATATTGTTAAGATAAATAAAAATATTTTTTTCATTTCTGGCTCCCCCTAATTGCGAATTTAGTTCTCTGCACATAATTTTTATCTTGCTGGCTTATTACAGGGAAGTTTAGAGCAATAAATCTGTATGCTAGAACCATCAAAGAAATAAATCCAACGGTAACAGATATTTCGCCTATTGATGGGAAGTACGGCCCGTATGAGTACGGCGGCCTGTAGGCAACAATAAAATTATTTATGCGGTTTAATAATACCCCGAATACTACAAGCGATGCAGCAGTAAAAAGCAAAGGGGGAGAATTCAAAACAGTTTTTGATAAAAACATTCTTAACGGAATAATTATTCCGAATAAAACTTCGATAACAAACATAACGCTGTAAACATTAAAATCGGTTAGGTAAACAAAGCTTCCTCTTATAACCATATCGCCTATTTTAAATGCAAGGTAAATCCCTAAAATCGGAGCGACCATTCTTCCTAACCCTGAAAGAACTTTCATTTCAGGTTTTAACCCGAATGAGCGGCTTGCAAGTAATGATTCAAATATTACCATCGGGAAACCTACCGAAATTGCCGAAAGCAGGAAAAGCAAAGGAAGCACTGGTGTTTGCCATAACGGGTGCATCTTTGGTCCTGCGATAACCATCAATGTTCCTAATGAGGATTGATGCAAACAAGAGAGAACAACTCCTGCAATGATGAAGATAAACATAACTTTGTCTAATGTTCGATCTAGCACTCGCAATAATTTATCCAGCGGATTGTTCAAAGATTTTAACAATCCGGGAAGATTAACCCTACCGATAAAACGTTCGCAAACTATCGGTAAGAATTCGATATAAAGCACAGTTAGGTAA
>DAIERC010000140.1 GCA_027347125.1 Ignavibacteriales bacterium | reverse complement strand
TGCGGCGGTACTTTTTTGTTTGGTGATAATCGCGGTTCGCAAAACCCGGATAATAAATAAACTAATGTTTCAATAATTTAAGGAGTGATGTAATGAAAACTTATTTAATCTTGATGTCTGTTGTGTTCGTGCTGTTAATTTCGACGGCGGGATTTTCACAGTCTATGAAGAAAACGGACAGTATGAAAAAGGATTCTTCGAAGATGATGCATCCTATGAAGATGAAGAACAATGACTTGATGAATACAACCCGTCATATGACCGGGAAGGGAAAGACAGAGCATAAAAAGATGACGGATTCCAGTAAGAAAATGAACAGCAAAAAGATGATGAGGGAGAAGAAGAGTGAAATGAAAGCCGGTAAAGAAATGATGAAAAACTCCGGAAGCATGAACAAGATGAAAATGAAAGATTCGACTAAAGCCATGCACAAAATGAAAAAGATGTAAGTAATAAAAACAGTTTTATATTAACGCCGAGTTTAACCCGGCGTTAATAAACTTATTTCCTGGTCATGAAGGTTGTGCTTAACAGCGTCGCACAATATTATAGGTAACGAAATTGCTATAGAAAAATTTATTTTTAATTGTCCTGTTACCGGCATCTCACGTTTTGCCTTTCACGTTTCACCATTGATCTTATTCAATTGCATTTCCGGCGGGGCAATGATAAATTTGGGTAATATTTTTAAACACATGATGGGTACAAAACTACCCTGATAAATGACAAAGGAAGGTTTTTATGTCTAATGCGTATTTCAAAGTGCCGTTGCCGGTAAACGAGCCGGTTTTATCTTACGCGCCGGGAAGCCCGGAAAAAGAAGCGTTAAAGAAAAAGTTAAAGGAGCTTCAATTACAAGAAATTGAAATTCCGTTGATAATAGGCGGCAAAGAAATTAAAACAGGTAAAACATCTGAAATAAGAACCCCGCACGATCATTCGAAGAAGCTGGGATTTTATCATAAAGCCGGCGCCAAAGAAGTGGCAATGGCAATTGAGGCGGCGCTTGAAGCCAGAAAAACATGGGCAGAAATGCCGTGGGAACACAGGGCTTCCATCTTCTTAAAAGCCGCCGACCTTCTTTCGGGATCATGGCGCTCAACATTAAACGCAGCTACAATGCTGGGACAATCTAAAACAGCTTTTCAGGCAGAGATTGATTCCGCTTGCGAGCTTATAGATTTCTGGCGTTTCAATTCCTATTACATGACGCAGCTTATGTCCGAACAGCCTTATTCTCCCAAAGGAATGTGGAACCGCGAAGAATACCGCCCGCTTGAAGGATTTGTTTTTGCTGTTACGCCGTTCAACTTCACATCCATTGCAGGCAACCTTCCTACCGCCCCGGCAATTGTCGGGAACGTTTCATTGTGGAAGCCCGCATCCAGCGCGGTTTATTCCGCGTACTTCTTAATGAAGTTATGGGAAGAAGCAGGGCTTCCGGCCGGAGTAATTAATTTTATTCCCGGTTCCGGCGGCGAAGTAGGCAACCCTGTTCTTGCAAGCCCTGATCTTGCCGGTATTCATTTTACAGGGTCCACCGAGGTTTTCCAGGGAATGTGGAAAATGATAGGCGATAACATTAATAAATCAAAATATTATCCGCGTATTGTCGGTGAAACAGGCGGTAAGGATTTTATATTTGCGCATAACACCGCCGATGTTGACGCGCTGGTTGTTGCCGCAATTAGGGGCGCGTTTGAATACCAGGGACAAAAATGTTCAGCTGCGTCGCGTATGTATATTCCCAAATCTATCTGGGGTGATTTCAAATCGAAGTATGTTGCCGAAGTAAGTAAAATTAAAATGGGCGACCCTGAAGACTTTACTAACTTTATGTGCGCGGTAATTGATAAAGGGGCTTTTAAAAGTATTAAGGCCTATATCGATTACGCTAAGGAATCAAAAGACGCCGAGATTATTACGGGCGGTAAATGCGATGACTCAAAAGGATTTTTTATTGAACCTACAACAATTGTAACCACTGATCCCAAATTCAAATCCATCCAGGAAGAAATATTCGGCCCGGTCTTTACAATTTATGTTTACGAAGATAATAAATTTGATGAGGCGCTTGAACTTTGCGATACAACTTCGCCTTACGCTTTAACCGGCGCGATATGGGCAAAAGACAGGAGCGCCCTGGTTAAGATGTCCGATAAACTGAAAAACGCTGCGGGTAATTTTTATATTAACGATAAACCGACCGCGGCAGTAGTAGGTCAACAGCCTTTCGGCGGCGGAAGAGCTTCGGGAACAAACGATAAAGCCGGAAGCTCTATGAATATTTTAAGATGGATGACCGCCCGCGCAATCAAGGAAACTTTTGAACCGCCTAAAGACTGGCGTTACCCGTTTATGTCCGAAAAATAATTCGAAGGTATTTATTATAACCCGGTTTTTTTAAAAAGCCGGGTTATGAAATTTATTTCCCGATGCTTTATATTTCGGCCGGTAATAATTGGGAGTGCTGCAACCTATCCGGGGAGAGCATATTGGATTTTTCAATCAGGAGAGCTGAATGTTTTTTTTTAGAAAATTTATTTTCATTACCTCATTATATCTTATTTTCAGCAACATATGTTTTGCTCAGCAAGAAGATACGTCGCTTGTAACGCAGCTGCGTCACTCACTTCAAAAAAAATACGCGAGCCTCGGCATTCTTGTACGCGATGTGGCGGATTTCCAGATAGACCGGACAATGCCGGGATACAACGGGTTCAGCGTTGAAAACTTCAGAATAAAACTAACAGGTGATCTTGATGATAATTTCGGTTATCATTTAGAAACAAAATTGTTAAACACGCCTTCAATACTTGACGCTGAAGTGTATTATAAATTTACCCCTCAACTCAAACTTGATTTCGGATTGTTCAAATTGCCATTCAGCAGCGAGTTTCTTGTAAGCGAAGCGGACATCGATTTTGTTTATCGTTCCCAAACAGTAAATGCGCTTGCTCTCGGTAAACAGGTAGGC
Organism: Ignavibacteriales bacterium; assembly: GCA_027347125.1. Taxonomy (GTDB): domain Bacteria; phylum Bacteroidota; class Ignavibacteria; order Ignavibacteriales; family Ignavibacteriaceae; genus FEN-1297. The sequence goes on along the minus strand of DAIERC010000140.1, from coordinate 6,862 downwards.
ATTATGGTTTCGGGAAAAGTTAACGGCGATGTTCTATCTTATGCCGGCGGAATTTTTAACGGCAACAAAGGTGCGAAAGGCAACGATAATAACCAGTTTCTTTATGTTGGCAGAATTGTACTTGAACCGTTTTCGGATAACTCCCAAAGCAGGTTTATAAAAATCGGGTTGAACGCGGCGCAGAGCAATGATAAATCGGCGTCCGTAATGAATTTTAACTTTGAAGGGAACCGGTTATTATTAGGCGGAGATGTAAACATAACATTGAATAATTTCCGGCTTTATTCTGAAGCTATATGGGGAAGACTAAAATGGGTTTCGGGCGAAATTAACAAACCGTTCGGCTACCAGGTTACGGCGGGATATTCTTTATCAAACAAAACACAGCTTCTTGCCCGGTGGGACAGTTTCAAAGAGGACGTTAACGCTTCTCAAAGCGACATGGTTTTATTGGGCTTTAATATTGTTCCCGCGGAATTGTTCAAGTTTCAATTGAACTACGCAGTTCCTGTTAACGACGGGAAGTTTAAACATCACCAGCTTTTGTTTAACACTCAATTTTCATTTTAAAAATTAAACCGCTCAGATGCTAAATGTTATTCAAAAAATATTTATTTTTACACAACTAATTCTAAACTTCAATATTATCGGGGCTACCGGATGTTTAAGAATCTGATTCCAAAAGAAGAAAAATATTTTGAAGACTTTAAAGAAATGATCTCTTATATCGAAGAGATGGCTATGCACACTCATAAGCTTTTCTCCATGAAAGAGGTTGATAAAGATTTATTGTTAAAAATAAAACCGCTTGAAAAGAGATGCGACGAAGTATCTTCCAAAATTATCAAAAGGCTTAATAAAACTTTTATTACTCCATTCGACAGGGAAGACATTTTTTTGCTTATAAAAAAACTGGACGACATCAGCGATATGCTGCTGGCGGCATCCAGAAGAGTGGATACGTTTAACGTAACAAAAAAAATAAAATATACCGATTCGCTTTCGTCCATTGTTCATCAGCAGATAAAAGAGCTTGGCATTGCGGTTAACGACCTAAAAACAAAACACATTAACGAGTGCAAAGCCGTAAAGGACCTGGAAGGCGAAGCCGATAAGATTTACCAGCAGGCGATGAAGGAATTGTTTGAAGAAGAAAAAGACGCAATTGCCTTAATTAAAAAGAAATAAATTTTAAACTTGCTCGAAGGCGCTTCGGACAAATGCCAGTCGGCAGCAAATGTAATTCTCTCAATTTTCATAAAAAACGCTTAGCCGATTATGCACTTTGCCATAATAATTATTACCCTCGCTCTCGTGTTCGATTTTTATAACGGGATGAACGACGCGGCAAATTCTATTGCCACAATAGTCTCTACCAGGGTTTTAACCCCGATGCAGGCCGTTGTTTGGGCCGCCGTTTTTAACTTTCTCGCGGCATTTATTTTCGGAGTAAGTGTTGCAACTACTGTTGGAAAAGGGATTGTTGACGTTTCGATAGTAAATAATGTTGTAATTTTTTCAGGGCTTGTAGGTGCGATTATTTTTACCGCAACATGCACTCACTTTGGTTTACCAATTAGTGTTTCCCATGCGATTATTGGCGGCTACGGCGGGGCGGCTATTGTTAAAGCGGGTTTCCACGCATTGGTTTTATCCGGGTTTATGAAAGTTTTGGTTTTTATCTTCCTGGCTCCCATCCTTGGTTTTATTATGGCTATGGTGTTTTCCGTTGTTACTATGTGGGTTGTAAGAAACCGTTCGCCGCGCGGCGTGGATAAATATTTTAGAAAGTTTCAGCTTATTTCATCCGCGCTTTTCAGTTTAAGCCACGGCTCAAACGATGCACAAAAAACAATCGGCATGATTGCGGTTGTATTATTTACAAACGGCCTACTCGGCAGTTCGTTCTATGTTCCTTATTGGGTAATCCTGTCAAGCTACACCGTAATTGCGCTCGGAACAATGGTAGGCGGATGGAAGGTTATTAAAACATTGGGAATGCGTGTTACAAAACTTTCTCCCTTCGGCGGATTCAGCGCAGAAACATCGGCCGGGGTAACAATTATTTTTGCCAGCTTGCTCGGCATTCCCGTTAGCACCACACATACTATTACCGGTTCTATTATTGGCGTTGGTTCTATAAAAGGTTTTTCAGCGGTAAGATGGGGTGTCGCAAAAAATATTCTTTGGGCATGGCTTTTAACAATGCCTCTCTCTGCCGTTTTCTCAATGCTTACTTACTACGTCTCACTGGAAATTATTAAGCTGATTTAACCTTAAAAGTAGAAATTGTAAAACAATTATTTTCTGTTATCTTGTAGTTAAATATTTGTACTTTTTCTATGCATATTTTATCTTAAGTTTCTTTGTACCGGTAAGGCCTATAAAAACATTAGGACGCATTGAATGACCGAAACAAAATATTTTACGCCTTATGAAGCACAGCTCACTCTTCCGCTGGTTAAAAAGATTGTAAAAGATATTCTCGATACAACCCGGGAAATCCGCCTTCTTGCAGATGATCTGCACGGACAGATAGAGGATAACCGGCAAGTTCAAAAAATGATTTCGGAAATAAACAGCTTTATGGGCGAGCTTGAAGAAATAGGCTGCTTTTATAAAGATTGGAATTTTACAATCGGACTTGTTGATTTTCCTGCGCTTATAGACGGCAACGAAGTATTCTTATGCTGGCGAAGCGATGAAGACGACGTTAAATATTATCATACAATGGAAGAGGGATATGCGGGAAGAAAGCTTATCCCCGAAAGATATTTTACCAACTGATTTCTTCCGTTATCATTCGTCAACAGTAAAATCAGCCGACGAAACCGCGGTCTGGTTAGACAACGCATCTTTTATCCTGAATATAATTTTATAATTTCCCTTTACGTACGTAGAATCAAGATCGAGTTGAACCTCTAACGGTGTGTCCGTCATTTTTTCTTTTTGCGATTTATCTACAACCTTGCTGATAATCGACTTTACGGTATCTCCCTTCGGGGTTACAATATCGATGTCGTAACTAAGTGTTGCAGTAAACATCCCGTTTTCTTCTTTCTGTTCAAAACCCTTTACTCTTGTTGTCGCATCCACTTCGGAGCTGTCACCCAGCTGGTATGCAAATGCTTCTGGGCTAAATGCCTCCAGCCTGGCCGTTTCTTTTTTTGAACATGCTGAAAATAATAACGCAAATAAAAACAATACTGCAGCGGCCTGTCTCATCATTAACCTCGCAAAGAAATTTTTTTAAAAACAAACGCCCGCGTTTAATAACACGGGCGCTTTAATTTTATTACCCGTTCTTGGACTGAAATTCTTTCATGAATTTAACCAGATCCTCAACGCCCTTTTTCGGGAAGGCGTTGTAAATAGATGCTCTTAATCCACCAACGGAGCGATGGCCTTTAACGCCGTCAAACCCGGCGGCCGTAGCTTCGGAGATTAATTTCTTTTCAAGCTCTTCGGTCGCCAGTCTAAATGTTACATTCATTAACGAACGGCTATCAGGCAACGCGTGACCTTTATAAAAACCATTGCTTTCATCAATGCACTTGTAAAGCAGTCCGGCTTTTTCTTTGTTTGTTTTATACATCGCATCGAGACCGCCGTTTTTTATTAACCACTTAGCCACAAGCCCGATTATATAAATGCCGAATGTTGAAGGGGTATTATACATCGATCCGTTTTCGGCGTGAATTTTATAGTTAAGCATTGTATGAAGAGAATCGGAACTTCTTTCAAGAAGATCTTTTCTGATAATAACCAGGGTAACGCCCGAAGGGCCCATGTTTTTTTGGGCGCCAGCGTAAATAACCCCATATTTTTTTACGTCTATTTTTTTAGAAAGTATATCCGAAGAAGCGTCGCATACTAGCGGTACATTTCCAACATTGGGTTCGGTATGCCACTCTGTTCCGAATATCGTATTGTTGGAAGTAAAATGAACGTACGATGCGTCAGGGTCTAATTTTAATTCTTCCTGTTTGGGAATCCTGTTAAAGTTTTCGCTTTCTGTTGTAGCCGCTACATTTACAGCCCCTACGCGCTTAGCTTCTTTTAATGCCTTCTTCGACCAACTGCCGGTAAGTATATAATCCGCTTTATTTTTAGGCGGCATTAAATTTACAGGCACCATCGAAAATTGAAGGCTTGCGCCTCCTTGCAAAAATAGAAGATCATAATCATCATTAATATCCAGCAATGAACGAAGATCGGCTTTAGCTTCATCAATGATTTTATCAAATGTTTTGGAACGATGACTGATTTCAAGTATCGACATTCCCACACCGGGAAGCGCAAAAAGGTTTTCCTGAGCTTCTTTTAGTACGTCTTCCGGTAATACGGCCGGGCCAGCACTAAAATTATATACTCTATTCTGCATAGTTACCTTTCCTTCTATAAATGGAAGAATATTTAGTTATTAAAATATGAACAAAACCTAATCGTGTAAGTCAAAAAATATCTATATCAGGTGGACCAATAAACCGTCTCGCAATTTCGGTTCGAACCAGGTTGATTTAGGCGGCATAATTTCGCCCGCATCGGAAATATTCATCAAGTCGTCTACTGAAACAGGGTATAAAGAAAACGCAACTGCGGCTTTTCCGGCGTCAACAAGTTTTTCCAATTCTTTTGTGCCTCTAATTCCGCCTACAAAATCAATTCGTTTGTTTGTTCGCGGGTCATCAATGCCAAGCACGGGGTTTAGTAAAAAGTCCTGCAAAATACTTACATCCAGCGTTCCCGCAACTGACTCCGAAAGACTGCTGCTCGCGGCTACCGAGTCTCTTCCTTTAAGATGATACCATTCGCCGTCTAAGTACATGCAAAAAGTTTTTCTTTCATCCGGTTCTTTTTTGCCGGTTTTTTCAATATAAAATTTATCGCTTATCTCGTTTAAGAAATCTTCCTTGGTAAGATTATTTAAATCAAAAACTATTCTGTTGTAAGGCAATATTTTTAATTGGTCTGCGGGGAAGAGGACAGCGATAAAATAATTATACTCTTCATCCCCCTTGTGTGAAGTGTCTGCGTCCGCCTTTAGCTTTCTTGCCCGGCTTGCGCTTGCGGCGCGGTGATGTCCGTCGGCGATATATAAATTTTTTACTTTGGCAACTTCGCCGATAACGTTCCGGGTATACTTTTCCGGTAAAATCCATACGGTATGTTTTATACCGTCTGAAGAAGTAAAATCATATAAAGGTTCAACCGAGTTCATCGTTTCGTTAACAATGTCGTCAATTTCTTTAACGCCTTTATAAGTAAGAAAAACCGGCCCGGTTTGTGCCCCGGTAGTAATAATATGATTTGTCCTGTCGTCTTCTTTTACTTTCCTGGTTTTTTCATGCTTCATTATGATGTCGTTATCGTAATCGTCAACCGAAAATGTTGCAGCCAGCCCCACCTGGGCGCGCCCGTTCATTTCGAGCCGGTACAGATACAAGCATGGTTTTTCTTCGGTTATTAAAGGAGCTCTTTTTATTAGCGCGTCAAGATTTTCTTTGCCTTTGCCGTATACTTCCGGCGCGTACGGATCAGCCGATTCGTTTAAATCTATTTCAGCTCTGGTTACATGCAAGAAGCTTAAAGAGTTTTGGCCTGCCAGTTCTTTTGCTTCTTCACGGTTAACTACATCGTAAGGAACGCTTGCCACCAGGTGAGCATTCTCTTTTGATGGTCGTAATGCTCTGAAGGGTCGGATTACCGCCATAATAAAAAAATCTCCTCGAAAATTGATTACTTTAAAATCCGCAAAATTCAGACAATAATCCATTGATTAAAAAGTATTTCGGAAAAAATATCAGCGCTTGTTGCGGCAGGTTATAAAATAGTTGAAATGATTCCTCTTTTTCTTATCTTTTATTCCTTTTTAAAATTGTTTAGGGGTTTTGGAAATGTTTTTTAATGCAAATAGAATTTTCGTTTATGTTTTTGTTGCTGCTTCTGCGCTTGCCGGAATTTCATGCTCTACCGTGCCCGTAAATCTCGGCGTTGCAAAAGAAGAAGTAATAAAATATTACGACTCCGGCATGTTTGATGCTGCTGTTAATAGAACCGCCGATAACGCAATTAGTAGTTTTAAAAATATTAAATTAACCGGTAATGATGCAGTGGTTTTCGATATTGATGAAACGGCGCTGTCTAATTATGATTATAGCAAAGAAAATGATTTCGGGTATGTACCGGACTTGTGGGATAAATGGATTGATGAAGCCAAAGCGCCAGCAATAAAAGGCGTAAAGCATTTATATGATTATCTTATTTCAAGGGGATTCAAAATTGTTTTTATAACCGGGCGAAAAGAATACCAGTATAAAGCTACGTATAAAAATCTTGTTAACGCCGGTTATACAAAGTTCGATACATTGATTGTAAGATTACCTTCGGAATATAATTTAACCGCGCTTGAATATAAATCGGCCCAAAGAACTGCGCTTGTTAACCACGGTTACAAAATTGCCGGCGACGTTGGTGATCAATACAGCGATCTCGAAGGACCGTACCACGGCATCACGGTAAAAATTCCGAATTATCAATACATAATTAGATAATGTTTTCAAAAAGCTGTTGCAGAATAACATAAGTTATTAACAACCTTACGCAAACTCTGCCCTCAGGAGTATTGAAATAACGGAGTGAATAGGTCAATTTCATTAATCCAATACTCCGTCATTCCATGGGGTGCGTAATATGAGCAGCTTAACAGGCTGTCTCGTCTCTGCTAAAATTTATTTATATTTGATATCATATTTAGAATAATCTAGAGAAAACGATGTCTGACAGAAAATTTTCCGAAATCCCCAAAGCATATAACCCGTCGGTTGTTGAAGATAAATGGTATCAATACTGGCTGGAAAAC
>DAIERC010000130.1 GCA_027347125.1 Ignavibacteriales bacterium | reverse complement strand
TTGTGCTTGACGAACCGACAAACCATCTGGATATTTCTTCGAAGCAAATTCTGCAAAAAGCGCTCAGCGAATTTGAAGGTTCTTTGATAATAGTATCGCACGATGTTGATTTTCTTTTACCGGTGGTAAACAAGGTGGTGGAAATAAGAAAAGGTGAAGTAAAATCATTTCTGGGAGGAATTGATTATTACCTCACTAAACGCGAACAGGCTATGGCGGATGCGGATCCCGATTTTAAAACTAAATCAGCGGAATCCGATATTGTTTCCAGGAAAGATCAAAAAAGGATTGAAGCGGAATTAAGACAAAAAAAATACAAGGCGACAAAAGACATAGCAAAAAAGATTGAGCAAATAGAAGAAGAAATAGCAACCCTTGAAACACGAGCGAAAGAACTTGAGATGCTTTTGGCAGACCCGGAAACCTATAACAACCTTTCTTTAGCAAAAGAGAAAAACATGGAATTCAACGGTGTAAAAGAAAAACTTGAAATTCGTCTTGCGCAATGGGATAAATTTTCAGAAGAACTGGCGCAAATAGAAAAGCAATTCACTTAAACTTTTATATTTAAAAATTCTTCGGCCAACGCAATACCGCCGTACAACGCAGCATCATCAGCTAATTTGCTTGCAACAATTTTAATTCCTTTGCCTGATCCCTTCATAATATTTTTGTTAAACGCTGTTTTGATTTTAGGAATCATATAATAATCCAGCGCTTCCATTAATCCGCCGCCAAGAACTATAAGATCCAGGTTCAGCAAGTTATTTATGTTGGCCAAAACGAGTCCGATAGCATTGCAAGCACCCGTAATTTCTTTTATTGTAAGTTTATCTACTGCCTTAACAGCCAAATACAGAGCTTTACTTTTTATTGGTTTTCCCTGCTTAACAATTTTTTTTAACATGGTTCTTTTATTGGCCTTTATTTCGGCTTCTAGGTGTTTAACAATTGCGCTGCGGCTGGCAATAGTTTCAAAGCATCCTCTATTTCCGCAATTACATAAAGAGCCTTTGGGATTAACAATAATATGCCCTATCTCTCCGGCAACAAAATTAGAACCTCTGTATATTTTCCCGTTAAAAGTAAGCGCTCCGCCAATACCGGTACCAATAAAAACCGTTAAAACATTTTTACCTTTTTTTGCCACTCCAAATTTCTGAATTCCCAGCGCTCCAAGATTTACATCGTTTTCAATAAGAACAGGATAAGGGATTACTTCCTGCAGCAATTTTTTTATGGGAAAATTTTTCAGCCCCAGGTTTGGAGCCGAATATATAATTCCGGTAAACGGATCAAGCGGACCGGGGAAGCCAATACAAACAGCTTTTATACTGTCTTCGGTTACCTTGGCTTCTTTTATTGTCTTTTTAATTATCGAAGCTAACTGCTTAATATATTGTTTTTGCGTAGCGCCTGTTTCAGTGGATTCTTTAACGACGGCTATTATGCCATCGGTTGAGTTAATTACGGCGGAAAGGATTTTTGTTCCTCCCATATCAATACTTATAACATACTGCTTTTTCAGTTTAGCCTCCTGTATTTAGAAATCATAGTCTATTCTTAGCTTCATTTTAATTTATAAATAATTGTAAAATTTTTCAAAGCAAGTTAAATTATTTTAGTATAATCGATCAAATAATCTTAAATTGTCACACAATTTTTATCATTCATATTGAAATGCAAAAAGTAAAGCCACTTAAAAGATTTGGTCAGAATTACCTGATAGATACAAACATTCTAAATAAAATAGTTGAAGAAATTTCACCCGCGCCAACCGACAATTTAATTGAAATTGGGCCTGGCCGCGGAGCTTTAACTAAAAAACTTATTGAACATACGGAAAATTTAACCTCGGTTGAAATAGATTTTAGGGTTATCGACGAACTCAAAGAGGCGTTACCTAAATTGAATCTTATTAACGGTGATTTTCTTGAACTGGATTTGAACCCCTTCTACCAGAAAAATAAACAGAAATTAAGAATCGTCGGGAACATTCCGTATAATTTAACTTCCCCCATTATATTTAAGATGATTGGAAATAATAAGATTATTCAAGACTCTGTTTTGATGGTGCAACTGGAAGTAGCTCAGCGAATAACGGCGAAGAAAGGAACCAAGGAATACGGGATACTTGCGGTATTGCTTCAGTTTTTTGCCGATGTAAAAATATGTTTTAAAATTTCACCAAATGTTTTTTCCCCGCGTCCAAAGGTTTACTCGGCTTTAATTCATATCAATTTTAAAGTTGTAGATCTCTCGGAGATAGAAAAAGAATTCTTTATCAAAACAGTAAAAGCTTGCTTCGGCAACAGAAGAAAAACTTTAAAAAATTCATTAAGTAATAGTATATTTGGCAACATAAATTTTTCTGATTCGGACATAAATCTGAATTTGCGCGCAGAACAACTGGAAATAACGGATTTTGTTAAGCTTGCAAAATTTACCCTCGAAAAGCAGCGGCAGAGTGGACTATCGGAAAATAATACTCAATAATTTCTACAAATCGGCCAATGGAAATAGTAAGAACTTTTTTATCAAAATTAAAAGCCTATGATCTGGTAGCTGTTGTTTTTTATCTTTTTCTAACCATAATAAATATTATTTATAAAAATAATGTAGAGCATTGGTTTATTTGGGTGCTGGCTAATCTTGCAATTATTTCTTTAATTTTTACAATAGCATATTTTGAAAATAAATATAACAACAAGTTCTGGCGGGCTATTCATTACTGGTACATTGCGCCGTTAATACTTCTAACTTATAAGGAACTTTATTATCAGATAGAACCTATCAGACAACAGGATTTTGATTGGCTGTTTATAAAAATTGATAGATGGATGTTCGGCGCAGACCCTACAGCAATTTTATATAAATTTTCTTTCCCCCTGTTAACGGAAATTCTTCAGATTATCTACAGCATTTTTTATTTACTCCCTATATTGCTTGGACTGGCTTTATTAAAAAAAGGGCGTTACCTTGCTCTAGACTTTGCGGTGTTCTCAATTATCTACGGGTTTTATTTATCTTACCTTGGGTATTTTGTTCTTCCCGGCATCGGCCCAAGATTTACGCTCCACAATTTTTCGCAAATAAACCAGCAATTGCCGGGAATATTTTTAACTCATTACTTGCGAGAGTTTATAGATTATGGAGAATCTGTCAGAAAGGGAATGGCAAACCCCGCCGCCTATGTTCAACGTGATGTTTTTCCAAGCGGCCATACAATGATTACCTTAATTGTAATGTACCTTTCGGTTAGATTAAAAAGCCGTTCCAGGTATTTCTTTGTGCCCGTGGGAACCTTATTAATATTCGCCACTGTGTATCTTTGGTACCATTATGTTATAGACCTTATAGGCGGATTGGTATTTATGATATTCACAATGTGGTCGGGTAAATATATTTTTAATTGGTGGAGAAGAGTTCAGGGTGAAGAAGAATTTGATTACCACAAATTTTAGTTATTCTTTATAAATTTTTATTCTGATTTTAGACTAAACATGATAGACAAAAAACATCAAGTACGGCAAATATTCGACTCTATTGCTTTCAGGTATGACTTTTTGAACCATTTATTGAGCTTCGGAATAGATCATTATTGGCGGCACGCAGCTCTTAAATTAACAAAGTTTCAAGCTGGAGCCGTTCTTCTAGATGTAGCTTGCGGTACCGGCGATTTTGCTATTGCCGCAAAAAAGATGGGCGTTAAAACAATTTACGGCGCCGATTTTTCCCACAACATGTTAAAATTGTTTAATAAAAAAAGCGACTGGATAGTTGGGAATAACATACAAATGGTAGCTGAGAAAATTCCCTTAAAGAAAGAATCGGTTACTAACATTACCGTTGCCTTCGGTGTAAGGAACTTTTATAACATTCAGGAAGGCTTTAACTCATTTTTCAATGCTCTAAAGAAAAACGGTAAAGCAACGGTACTGGAGTTCAGGCTCCCTTCCAACTCATTTTTTAAAGCAGTTTACAAATTTTATTTTAAGAAGATATTACCTGTGGTCGGCGGAATTATATCCGGTGACAAAGAAGCTTATAGTTATTTACCCAGATCAGTTGAAGAATTTGATGAGAAAATTAATTTGCCCGAACTTTTAAAAAATTCGGGCTTCGAAAAAATTGAAACGCACAGTTTAACTTTTGGCATAGTTCAGGTTATAATTGCCACGAAATAAATATTTTCTATTTCACGGTGTACGAAATTAAACTTTGTGAAACCGTAGAAGTAGTGTCCGCAAAATTAATTCCGCCGCCGGTAAACGCATTTAAAATAGTTCCGTTTCCCTGCCACTTTACAATTCCGATATTATCAACCATCCAAACATTAGCCGTATATGTTGAAGCGGCTAACGGGTTAAGCGGGTTGGAAATTAATTTAAACTGATATTGAATTTTTGCCGCGCTTTTTGTTGCCGTGCCTGTGTTAAGATTTAATGTTACCGGCTCCATTCCTAAATAACTTGCGGTAATAGACAAAACATTAATACTAATTCCCTGCAATTTTAGATACACGTTAAATACAGGCCAGTTGCCGCCATCTTGAAACGGGAACTGAAACATTTTTAAACTTGCGTCTAAACTGATATAGGGTAAATAAGCGGCAGGTATTGATGCAGCAAAACCGGTTGTATCTATGGCAAAATTAACTTCGGTATCGGACTTTTTAAATAAATTAATAAAAGAAGAAGTTACTCCCATAATATTTAAGGAATCAACTTCGTTTTGATAAACGACCCCGCCGAAAGTAGTTGTCCCGCTATAAGTAGTAGTTCTTGTGCCCGATGTAGTAGTACCGGTTGAGTCGGTTTTTTGAACACTATATTTATATGTTGTTCCATCGTTGTTTGGGAAAAAATTTCCCGTTACACCGGAGGAATTAGGCTCTGTTGTATTTTTATTACAGGCATTAAACATTACACTTATTAAAATCAGGAAAGTCAGAACTACCGCTTTACTTTTCATTTTCGCTCCAATGTTTTAAAATTAATTTCTTCAATTGATTAAAAGCTAATGCCCTGTGGCTAATTTTATTTTTCTCTTCCATGCTTAGCTCGGCGGTAGTTAAGGTATAACCATCGGGTAAAAACAAAGGATCATACCCAAAGCCGTTGTTTCCGCGCTGTACCTTTATTATTCTTCCATTAATTTCACCCTGAGCAGTAAGCCATTTTATACCGTCAAAGTAAGCTGCCGCACAAATAAATTTTGCATTATGCGGTTCGGGATAAGCGGCTAATTCACCGAGTAACTTAATATTATTTTCTTCATCCGTTGCGTGTTCGCCGGCATATCTTGCAGAATATACTCCGGGTCCTCCGCCGAGTTGTTCTACCGATAAGCCCGAATCATCCCCAATTACCGGCACTCTAAAGGCGTTGTAAATAACTTCCGCTTTAATTTTCGCGTTCTCTTCAAAGGTTGAACCGCTTTCAATAATTTCGGGCGCGGCATCAATACCCAACAGGGAAAGGATTTTAATATTCTCGCTTCTAAGTATATGACCAACTTCTTCTATCTTCCCCTTGTTTCCGGATGCGAAAATTATTTCTCTCATGCAACCTTCCTACCAGCTTTAAATTTATAAATTACATTTATCATTGCACCCAACGAAGTCATAAAATTTAGTGCTGAAAAAACGAAATCGCCTATAAACATTGCATACAACATGAGTGAGAAACTGCCGATAAAGCTAAGAGACAAAAATTGCATGTTTGCCTTGCAATCTTTTTCTTTTATCGTTTGAAGTGTTTGCGGCACCCAGCCTATTGCCAGCGCAATTAATCCTATATAACCGAGTATCTGCATTATTTTTCCGGTAATTTAATTTTGAGAACGTTTAATTAATTTTTTAAGTTCGGTACGCCCCGCATCGAACAATTCAAGGTCATCATAGATTGGTGATTCACCGCCGTTAAGCACCATTTTACCGTCAATCATTACGCTAACAATATTATCTTTTGATGCCGAATAAACAATGTTGGAATAAATATTGTCTTCGCCATTAGATAATGATTGAAAAGGCGTATCAAGATTTAGTAATACAAGGTCTGCCTTTTTACCGGTTTCAATGCTGCCTGTTTCCTTACCGATGTTCAAAGCTTTTGCGCCTTCAATTGTAGCCATTCGAAAAATAGTTTCGGCATTCATTGCGGTAGGACCATGTAATGGCTTTTGAATTAAGGAAGCCAGGCGCATCTCGTTAAATATGTTTAAGTTATTATTGCAAGGCGCGCCGTCAGCGCCCAGCGAAACGGAGATGCCTTCTTGTAAATATTTTGGAATTTGGGCTACGCCCGAACCGAGCTTTAAATTAGACGACGGGCAATGTGCAACTTTTGAGCCTTTATCTTTTAATATTTTCATTTCGTTGTCATTAACATGAATCCAATGGGCAAGAACCGTTCTATCGTTAAGAAGATTCAGCGAATCGAAATATTCGATATTATCTTTGTTATGTTTCTTTCTTACAACAGCGCATTCGCTTCTGTTTTCGGAAGAATGGGTGTGGTAAAGACTTCCGCCAAACTCGCCCATCATTTCTTTTGCGCCAATTAAAAGTTCTTCGGAACAAGAAAGAACAAAACGCGGAGCAAATCCGTATTTAATTCGCCCGTTGTCTTGATGAAATTCTTTTGCCAGATCGTAAGTGTATCTTAATTCATCTTTTGTGCTTGATTTGAATGGCGTGAAAAGTTCATTCTCATCCATCATGCATTTGCCGGCAAACGCCCTTATTCCCGATTTGTCTAACTCTTCAAAAATAATTTCCTGGTGGCGTAAAGTTCCCATATCCATAATAGTGGTGGTTCCGCTTTTGATTAGTTCGTTCAAACCCAGTTTTGCGGAAAGCCTTAATGAGCCGGCATCATGCGCGTTTTCATAAGGAAAAATTCTTTGTTGCAGCCAATCTAGAAGTTCAAGATCATCGGCAAGCCCTCTGAATAATGTTTGGCAAAGATGGATGTGTGTTTGCACAAAACCGGGAATCAAAGTTAGGTTTTCGGCGTGTACCACTTCCCCTTCAAATTCTTTTACTTCTTTTTCCTCGAGTGGTTTTATATTGGAGATTTTATCATCGGAAATTTCAACAATATGGTTTTTAAGTATAGCCCCGTTTTTATCCGCAGTAACAATGTACTTCGGAATGATTAAAATCTTATTCATTATTCCGCGTATATTCTTTTTCGTTAAAAATTTCATCCATTATTTCAAAAGCGTACCTAAGATGTGGAATAACAATCGAACCGCCAACTATTAGCGCGATATTAAATGATTCCATCAATTCTTCTTTTGATGCGCCTTCTTCAATTGATCGATCGATATGATAGAAAATGCAATCGTTGCATCTTAATACCATCGAAGCCACTAGTCCCATTAATTCTTTTGTCTTTGCGGGTAAAGCGCCGTTAATGTAGGCTTTATTATCCAACGCGAAAAATTTATTGTAATCTCTAAATCCCGAATTTAATATTTTATCATTCATATCCAACCGGTACTTACGGGTCTCGGTAGTGTTTTTTTTCATAAAAATACCTTTGAAGAATTATATTCTTTTACAATTAAACTATAAGTAAAATAATTTTGCGCGGTATCCGCGGTTGTAGTTGTATGTTAAATTCTTTATTACGCCCCGATATTACTGAAGCTGTTTATTACAATTTGTATTGCGCCGGCCAATTCCGGATGCGACACCTCAAATTTTTGCGCGGAGTCTTTCAATCCTTCCAGAATATTAGAATGTTCTTCGGAAGTATTTTCACTTTTACGCTCAAGTATCGCATGTATGTCATTCATAAGTTTAAGCAACATCTCTTCCGATTCCGCATCTAACGATTTAGCATTTTGCAACTCGTTATGCAACTGCTCTAAAGAATTCTTCAGATTTTTCATATTAACCTCTTTTATATAGAATTAATTTAAGCATTCAAATAATATAAAATTCATACTAAACCGTACTTTAAAAATAACAAAAAACCGGCTTATCTAATAATTTTACATTTCCGGTATTTTGAATCACAATTTTTCTTTAAACCTTTTTAAAATTGAACTAGTCCAAGTATTTAGCATCAAACATATTAAAAATGTTATTTCTAAAAATGCCCGGTTTAGTTAATTTAAAGGTGCCTGTTTAGGCTGTGCTATCTCAAATGGTTTTGGAAAACATAATATTATATTTTGTACTGCAATTAGAAGATAAAAATCTGCTTTTCTTCTTTTATTTTTTAACTATTAAGACAATAGGATAAGCGATGTATAAACATCTAATTTTTAGATCCGCAAATTTTCTTTTAGCAATATTACTCCTGTCAATCTTAATTTTTACACAAAACATTTATGCTCAATACTTTGGACGCAATAAAGTAAATTACGACGACTTTAATTTCAAGATACTCCATACCGAACATTTTAATATTTATTATTACCATGAAGAAAAAGACGCCATAAAATACGCTGCAAGGCTTGCTGAAAGATGGTATGCCCGCCATAAAGAAGTTTTAGGCGATACGCTTGAAGGGAAACAGACTTTAATTCTATACGACGGGTTTCCGCAATTTTCAGAAACAAATGTAACGGAAGGTTTAATTGGTCAGGGAACCGGGGGTTTTACCGAACCGTTTAAAAGAAGAATTGTTCTTCCTTTTGCCGGCCCGTTGCAGGAAACCGACCACGTAATAGGACACGAATTAGTGCACGCTTTCCAGTTTGATATTACGAGCAGAAACCGCGACAAAGATAACGGGCTTCCAGCTGCCGCTCAAATGCCCCTCTGGTTTATAGAAGGAATGGCGGAATATTTTTCCCTGGGCCCCAAAGATCCTAATACCGCAATGTGGATGCGCGAGGCTTCGTTAAAAAAATTGCCGGACATTTCAGACCTGGAAAATCCGAAATACTTCCCCTACCGATACGGGCAGTCACTATTGGCTTTTATAGGCGGCAAATACGGAAATGAAAAAATAGGCGCGTTATTAAGAAGAGCCGCGAAAACGGGTAATATGAAAGGAGCTATTGATAGTGTATTTCATATATCCGCAGATTCATTATCAAAGCAATGGCATCAGGCAATTCACACGGCATACGATTCTTTAGCAAAGATAACGGCGCACCCCGATAAATACGGCCCGGTTTTAATTTCAGAAAAAAAAGGCGGCGGTGAAATGAACATCTCGCCGGTACTTAGCCCCGACGGAAAATATATTATTTTTTTCTCATCAAAAGATTTATTTTCAATAGATCTTTTTCTTGCCGATGCCAAGACAGGGAAAATTATAAAAAATGTTTTTAAAACAGAAT
>DAIERC010000113.1 GCA_027347125.1 Ignavibacteriales bacterium | reverse complement strand
ATTTTCCCGATTTTGAAAAAGGGAAAGATCAATTTGGTAAAATGCAGAAGTAGAAAAATCAATATTCGTTATAATTGAATAAAGCCTATTTAAAAAATCCAAGACAATCATTTCAGTTGAACATAACAAAACTATTTGTTTTAACAAAGGATTGAAAAGCTTTTAATAACATTATAAATAAATGCTTATGTAAAATATTACCCGGGAAAATTTGGGAAACATAATTTTCGTTTTCAATATTTTTAAAATAGTTTTTAAGTTATTTATTTCTTCATAAAGTATGTTGTTAGAACTGAAAAATTGATGTGATTCTTAGTCGAGTAAAATTGCTTATATAGACTAAAAGCAGTAATTTTTAGTCAATTTTTTATAGTATTTGTGTAAGAGCCATCTATCTAATCGGTTCTCACTCTCATAAATCAACCAAAAAACAAAAAGGGTTTTAAATGAAAATACACGAATATCAAGCCAAAGAAATTCTAAGAAAATTTAACGTGGCTGTTCCCAAAGGCAAAGTAGCTTTTAACGCTGATGAAGCAGTTCAAATTGCAAAGGATGAATTAGGCGGAGAAGTGTGGGTTGTTAAAGCTCAAATACACGCGGGTGGAAGAGGTAAAGGCGGTGGCGTAAAAGTTGCAAAAAGCCTTGATGAAGTAAGAGAACTTGCAAACCAAATTTTAGGAATGACACTGATTACTCATCAAACCGGGCCGGAAGGACGCTTGGTTAAACGCTTGTTAGTTGAACAGGGCGTTAATATCGAAAAAGAATTTTATGTTGGTATTACTTTGGACAGAGCATCATCTAAGAATGTGGTGATGGTATCAACCGAGGGAGGAGTTGAAATAGAAAAAGTTGCCGCAGAATCTCCAGAAAAAATTATAAAAGAAGTTGTGGAACCGGAGTTGGGCCTTCAACCTTTCCAAGCAAGAAGGCTTGCGTTCGCTCTTGGCTTAGAAGGTAACCAACATAAAAGCGCAGTTAAGTTTTTATCGGCTTTATACAACGCATATATTTCAAGTGATTGTTCGTTGGCCGAAATTAATCCTTTGGTCTTAACAAAAGAAGGCGAGGTAATAGCCTTAGATGCAAAGATGAATTTTGACGATAACGCTTTATACAGGCATCAGGATGTTGTGCAGTACAGAGATCTTGACGAAGAAGATCCGCTTGAAATAGAAGCCTCAAAATTTAATTTAAACTATATTAAGCTAGACGGCAATGTAGGGTGTATGGTTAACGGCGCCGGTCTGGCAATGGCAACAATGGATATTATAAAACTAGCGGGCGGCTAACCGGCGAACTTTTTGGATGTAGGCGGCGGTGCAAATAAAACAACTGTGGCAAACGGTTTTAAAATTATTTTATCCGATCCTAACGTTAAAGCAATTTTAATTAATATTTTCGGCGGCATTGTTAGATGCGATCGTGTTGCGCAGGGAGTTATTGACGCAACAAGGGAAATAAACGTTAATATTCCGATAGTTGTAAGACTTGAAGGAACAAACGCCGAAGAGGCCGGAGTTCTTTTACAAGAATCCGGATTAAACTTTCAGGTGGCTGATAGCCTTAAAGATGCGGCATTAAAAGTTACATCTGTTCTTAGAAATTAATAGCGGCTTATAATTGAACTTTTTCCCAAATTCCGTGGTGTTATTTTTAACAACACGGAATTTTTTTATAATTCAAAAAAAAATAGAAAGTGAATTTGTTAACTATAAAAACTCAGCACAAAATCAACTTGATTTTAGATTTTATTAGTAATACATTTTTCACAACCTTTTCAACTGTCAGGAGTGTTTGATGTCAGGATTTGATTTCGATTATTCAGATGATTATTACAACGAAGCAGGCAATTTAGATGAAGAAATACGTAAGTGTAAAGAAAGCATAGAACATGGGGGAGTTTACGGCTGCACAGAATCCATTGAAGAATTAATTCAACTTTGTTTGGAAAGCGACAGGGTAGAAGACGGTTTGTTCTTTGTAAATCTTATGTTGGATACGTTCCCTTATAATTCCGAATATTGGCTTAAAAAAGGATCATTCCTTATTGCGATTGGCGAATATGTAGATGCCATCGATTGTTTTAATAAATCTCTTTCACTAAATCCGGGTGATGCCGATACTTATCTGGAAAAAGCCGCAGCGGAAGAATCGCTGGGGCTGCTTGACGATGCAAAAGAATCACTTAAGACTATTATACTTATGGAGCCCAATAATGAAGAACCTTATTTCGAGCTGGGACTATTGAATCAAAGAGAAGAAAAATTTGATGATGCCGTCAAGTGCTTTAAAAAGGCGATAGAGATAGACCCTGAATTTTCCGAAGCATATTATGAATTGGGCTTTTGTTATGAATCCGCCCAACAGTACAATAAAGCTTTGGAAATTTATGAAAAATATATTGACCTTGAACCATACAGCGCGAGTGCGTGGTACAACCGCGGTATTGTGCTCGGCAAAATGAACTTGCTGGAAAAATCCATTGAGAGTTATGACTTTTCACTCGCGATTAATGAAGATTTTGCGAGCGCTTGGTTCAACAAGGGGAATGCCCTCGCCGATCTTGGTAGATATCAGGATGCCATCGAGTGTTTTAAAAAATCTTTTGAACTCGATAAGTATGATGAAGCATCTTCTTACAATATTGCAAATATATATGAAGAACTTGGTGATCTTGTTAACGCAGTAAAATATTATACCGAAGCTGTAAAAATAAACGACGAATATTATGAGGCCTATCTGGCAAGAGGTTTTTGTTATGATTCAATGGGCAAGTTTCAACTTGCTCTGAAGGATTTTAATAGAGCAATTTCATTATCTAAAGATAATGTTGAAGCATGGTATGCAAAAGCCGACCTTGAATATTCTCTGGGCAAATTACAGGAAGCTATTAAAAGTTATAAAGAAGCGATAAAAATTGAACCAGCTAATTTTGAAATATGGTCTAATCTAGCTGAGACTCTTTTTGAAGTTGGTGATTGGCTGGAAGCTTTAAATGCTTTTAATGTTTGTATAAATCTTAATTCTGTCGACGCTTCTTCTTACTATAATAAAGCCAAAATTAATTTTATTTTAAGCAGAACCCAGGAAGCAGTGGATTGCCTTAAGACTGCATTCAGTATAGATCCAAACATCAGGAATGAATTTGCAAAAGAGTATCCTGAAATAAAATCATCAAAGTTGTTTAAGAAACTTCTGGGCGAATTAGAATAAAAAAAATTCGTTTGTTATTCAATTCCCTGGTTTTCAACTCCTTTAGTTTTGCAACCACAATTTGTTATTATATTAAAATGAAAAATACGTTTCATATAAATACTAAAGTTTTAGGAGTTATCGGACACCCGATAAAACACACATATTCGCCTTTTATTCATAATATTACTATTGAATTTAAAAACCTTGATTACGTATATCTTCCGTTTGATGTACCTACTTCCAATTTAAGAACAGCACTAAAGGGGATGGTAGCGCTGGGAATTAAAGGCTTTAATGTTACTCTTCCGCATAAAGAGAATATAATTCAATATATGAATAATGTTTCGGAAGAAGCCTCAATAATCGGATCAGTTAATACGGTTGTAAACGAACTCGGCAAACTTAGCGGTTATAACACTGACGTTTATGGAATTCTTGAAACACTTATGCCGCACAAAGAAGATATAATGGGAGGCGAGGTTAGCATTGTTGGAGCCGGCGGAGCCGCCAGAGCGGTAATTTATACCATGATACGCTATTTCAAACCTTCAAGAATTTACCTGGTTAATAGAACCGAACAGCGTGCCGAATCTTTAAAAAACTATTTTAAAGACAAAATGAAATACGATTCATTTAAAACAAAAGAACTATTTCCTCCTGACCTGGTTGATGTATTTAAAAAATCTAAACTTATTGTTAATGCAACATCGGTAGGCATGTTTCCGGATTCGGATGATACAATTACAACTCTTGCCGATTCGTTTTCCAAAGGGCAGGTAGTTTTTGATTTGGTTTATAACCCACCGCAAACTCACCTGCTGAAACTTGCGGCCTCCAAAGGAGCGATAGCTTTGGACGGTTTGAAGATGCTCGTTCATCAAGCGGCAAAATCTTTTGAATTATGGACAGGTGAAGAAATGCCGACGGAAAGAATTTACAAATCGTTACAGCTTTTTATAAAAGACTAATAAAAAACCCGCTCTTTACTTTTTCAAAAAGCGGGTTCAATTTTTCCTACGTTTATCTTTTTCAGACTATTTTAATTTTTCCAAACCTTTATGTATTCTTGCCAGTCCGTCATTCAACTCTTCAAATGAGCACGCGTATGACATCCTAACACAATTATCGTTTCCGAATGCTACACCAGGAACAAGCCCAACATGCTGATCGTTTAAAAGATAATTACAAAAAGAATTTGAATCATTTATTTCATAGCCGTTGGATTTTTTACCGAAATACGAACTCACATCGTAAAAAACATAAAACGCACCTTTGGGTAAAGGACATTTTACGCCGTCAATTTTGTTTAGAGCATCGTAAATATAATCTCTTCTTTCCTTGAACTGTTTTACCATTTCATTTACTTCATCCGAATCCTCGGTTAACGCGGCCGTTGCCGCGGCTT
>DAIERC010000107.1 GCA_027347125.1 Ignavibacteriales bacterium | reverse complement strand
CATCGTAACGCGCAGCAGCAATTGCCTTATCTAAAAAATGTTAAAAACGGTCCCGACAACTGTTATGCTTGTCATCGTTAATCAGGAGCCAATATGGATATTCAAAAAATATTTGATAAAAGACTTAAGAGAAAAAACTTTTTTTATTCATTGGGTACCGGAATTGCCGGGTACGCGGTTATGAAAACGTTCCCCTTCAATTTTATAGGTAAAAGATTTTTTAACGATAGAAAAGAACAGCAAAAAGTTTTAGTGAAAATAAATCCTCTTGCGGTCAGTAGACAAAAAATAGGTGGAAATAATGGCAGAAGTTAATGACGAATTAAAACAAGACGTAAAAACTGAAAACCCGGATCCGAATTACTGGCGTAGCTTCAAAGATTTATTTAGAGATACTTCTTTAATTGAAGCAAGTCATCATGAATTTGGCGACGGCGTGAAAGATGATTTTGAACCTTCAAAGTTAAGCGGAATATCAAGAAGAAAATTTTTAGCACTCGTCGGCGCTTCGGCGGCTCTTGCCGGCGCAGGATGCTCTGATTATAGAAGTAAAGGCGATATTATCCCTTATAATAAAATGCCGGAAGATATAATTGTAGGCAAAGCTAATTATTACGCTTCAACAAGCACTGCGTGTTCAAGAGGATGTGGAATATTAATAAAGACAAGAGAAGGGCGGCCAATTAAGGTTGACGGCAACCCCGATCATCCCGTCAGTCATGGTAAAACTTGTGCAAAATGCCAGGCAAGTATTTTAAGTCTTTATGATCCTGAAAGGCTTCAAGATCCGATGCGGAAATCCAAATCGGGAGGATTTTTAAAATCAACATGGCAACATGCGGATGATGAAATTATTGATGCTCTTAATAAAAACGGTAACAAGCAAATTGCAGTTGTGGCAAATTCTATAATTTCTCCTACCGGCAAAAAAGTACTTGATGAGTTTGTTGCAAAGTATCCCAACACAAAAATTTATTCATACGAGCTTTTTGATGAACGCAACCGTAACTCGGCATGGAAGAAAACCTACGGTGCTGAAAAATTTCCTTTGATAAAATGGAACGAGGCTAAAATTATTGTAGCCCTTGAAGCCGATATTTTAGGTGTTGAAGGGGATAAAGTAGAGACAGCAAGGTTATATACCGAAGGAAGGGACGTAAGTAATTTAGATAAGTTTAACAGGCTGTATTCAGTTGAAGGAACAATGAACATTACCGGCATGAATGCCGACTATAGAATGCGTTTAAGGCCCGATGCCCAATACGAGTTTGTTATGAGCCTTCTGAATGAAATAAGCAAACAGGGTAATGTATCCTTACCGATTAGCTCTGATGTGCTGAATAGTTTTTCTTTAGATCCTTTTGCCGGCAAATTTAAATTGCCTGCTAAAAAATTAAATCAACTTGTAAAAGATTTGCTTGCAAACAAAGGAGAAGCAATTGTCTACGCCGGTAGAACGCTTCCGGAAAAAGTTCACATCGCTGTTAATTTATTAAATGAAGTTCTGGGCAATACAAATTTATACAGAACAGACTCGATTAATTTTGATGTCGTTGAACTTTCACAAAATGAAGAATTAAAGGAACTTGTGCAGCAGATGAACAGCGGCAACGTTGGAGTAATAATCCATTACGATTCAAACCCCGTTTACCATCTCTCCAAAGATTTTGGTTATGAAGACGCGTTAAAGAAAGTTCCTTTTATTATAAGTATGACCGGAAGCAGTAACGAATCTTCCGAACCGGGAAATTATGTCCTTCCGGTAAATCACGATTTTGAATCCTGGGGCGATATGAAATCACGGACCGGTTTTTATTCGATGCAGCAGCCGGTAATTGACCCGATATTTAATACTCGGCAAAAGGAAGCTATACTTTTAACCTGGTTAAAAGGTAAACCGGTTGCTTATGATGCCGATGTTTACCACAAGTTTTTTAAAGATAATTGGCAAAACAATATTTATTCGGCTTTAAAATCAAAATTAAGTTTTGATGAATTCTGGAACGCTTCATTGCACGACGGTATAGTTCTGGTTGATGAAACCCCATCATCGTTTGGAAAGTTTAACAATGATTCTCTTTCTATTTTGGATAAGACGAAGAGTAGTTCAAATGAATATGTTGTTGTGCTTAGAGAAGGCTACCAGTCGGGCGACGGAAGCTTTCTAAACAATGGCTGGATGCTCGAACTGCCGCACCCGGTTACAAAAATTACATGGGACAATTACGCGGCGGTGTCTCACACAACCGCTAAAGAACTGGGCGTTGATTCAGACGATAAAATAGAGGTAAATGTTGGAAATAGAAAAATAGAAATACCTGTTTTTGTTGTTCCAGGTACCGCCGACAAAACAATTACAATTGAACTTGGGTTCGGCAGAACAGTGGTAGGTGTTGTAGGAACCGGCGTAGGATTCGATGCTATCCCGTTAATAAGAGCCGATCAAAACAGTACTAATTTTATACTTAATACTTCCGGTGTAAGCAAAAGCAATGGTAGCTACAAATTAATCTCTACGGTAGAACACCATATATTTGATGATGCTTTAACTAAAGACATCGCTCAAAAAAGAAAAATAATTCAGGAAGGAACCGTAAAAGAGTATAAAAAACATTCAAAGTTTATCCGGGAGAAAAACGAAGAAGAGAAAATAAGCTTATATAACGAACACGAATACCCTGGCGTAAAATGGGCGATGGCAGTTGACATGAATAAATGTATCGGATGTGGCGAATGCGTAATATCGTGTAACGCCGAGAACAATATTCCTGTTGTCGGGAAAGATCAGGTAAACGTCGGCAGAGAGATGCAATGGTTAAGAGTTGATAGATATTACTCGGGCACAATTGATGACCCTGTAGTTAGCACCGAGTTAATGCTATGCCAGCAGTGCGATAATGCGCCGTGCGAAAATGTTTGCCCGGTTGCCGCCACAACGCACAGCCCCGATGGATTGAATCAAATGATATACAATAGATGTGTCGGTACAAGATACTGCTCCAATAACTGTCCTTACAAAGTGAGGCGGTTCAACTTCTTTAACTTCAGAGATCACTTTAAAGATTCATATCAGCAGAGCAATTTGCTAAGCCAGGTTTACAATCCCGAAGTTACCGTTCGTTCAAGAGGAGTAATGGAGAAATGTACTTTCTGCATTCAGAGAATAATGGAAGCAAGGTCGAATGCGATAGAAGAGCACAGACCTCTGAAAGGTTCGGATGTTAAAACGGCCTGCCAGGACGCTTGCAATACCGAAGCGATTAAATTCGGAGATATGAATGATAAAGATTCCGAATTTTACAAAAAGTACAGAACACACGAATTGGGTTATTATGTACTTGAAGATTTAAATACCAGACCGAACGTTACTTATATTGCAAAATTAAGAAATACTGAGACGGAGGAAGTATAGTGACCAAGGATTATTCGGTAGAACTAGCACTTGTAGAAGGAAACCCGGCGTTACGGGATTTAGATGATGTAATTATTGCGCCGATTAATGAACGGCCTTCTAAAAAATATTACATAGCGCTTTCCATTACCGGCAGTTTGCTGCTGATCGGTGCAATATGTGTTGGGCTTACATTTTACTACGGAATTAGTATGTGGGGAAACAACCAACCTGTTGCCTGGGGGTTTGCAATTACAAACTTTGTTTTTTGGGTAGGTATAGGGCATGCCGGAACGCTTATATCGGCTATCTTATTTCTGTTAAGACAGAAATGGAGAAATGGAATTGCAAGGTTTGCAGAAGCGATGACGATATTCGCAGTTATATGCGCCGGCATATTTCCGGTTATTCATACAGGCCGCCCGTGGTTAGCCGGTTATTTAATTCCTTATCCAAACCAGCACGGAATATGGCCAAATTTTATTTCACCGTTGGTATGGGACGTTTTTGCGGTATCAACTTATTTAACAGTTTCTTTGGTATTCTGGTATGTCGGTTTAATCCCTGACTTTGCTACATTAAGAGACAAGGCCGTTTCCAAAGTTAAAAAGAATATCTATTCGGTTTTTAGTTTGGGCTGGAGGCATTCCAACCGCCACTGGAGGCATTATGAAAAGGTTTATATGATTCTGGCCGGCCTTGCAACGCCTCTGGTGCTTTCTGTGCATACAGTTGTAAGCTGGGACTTTGCCGCTACAATTCTTCCTGGCTGGCACTCAACAATCTTTCCGCCGTACTTTGTTGCGGGCGCTATATTTTCCGGTTTTGCTATGGTTAGTACGGTACTCATCTTTGTTAGAAAAGTTTTCGACATGGAACATATAATTACCATAGACACTCTTGAGAAGATGAACAAGATTATTCTTTTGACAGGCTCAATGGTTGGCTATGC
>DAIERC010000102.1 GCA_027347125.1 Ignavibacteriales bacterium | reverse complement strand
GGTCAGGGTTTAGCACGGCGCGTTCTGCACTGAGCACGGCAGTTTCCGCTTGGTAAAGTGAAAGGAGCGAAGTAACGCTTGGTAAAATATTATACCCGACTTCGTTTACGGTTTCTGCCTGTTTATTTAAGTCAACATAGCTGAAGTAACCGTTTATAACCGTAATTAATATAATAGCCCCAAAAGCTACTGCTATTTTAGTAATTATTTTTTGGTCGGTAATTTTCTGTAATTTCATCATGAACTCCAATAAATCTAGTTTTCCCCAAACCTTTTTATAGTACTCATTATTATCGAAAATTATGGTGTGATTTTTAGGGTTTTTTAATATAATCTTTCAAATATTCTGGATTTAAACAAAAAATTAGGTACCGCAAATAAAATCGGAGGGTTAAAACAGTGTGGTGAAAAAGGACTGATTAAGCGGCTTTTCAAAACATCATGGCGGATGTTTGATATGGCGTTGGAGGCGCGCTTAACCAATCCAAATATTATGCTTGTACAAGTGCGTGCAGATTATTTATGTATTCCATAGCGCCCAAAGCAGCAACTGTACCGTCGGCAACGGCTGTAGTAATTTGCCTGTACCGTTTTTGTATTGAATCGCCTGCTGCAAACACGCCGGGAATATTGGTCTCAAGATTATTTTTCGTAACAATCTCGTTCCATTTGTTTAACTCAACAATCCCTTTGAATTTTTCCGTATTCGGTTCGTAACCTATAAAAATAAATACGCCGTTAATTTCTTTCTCAAATGTTTCTTTAGTCTTCTGGTTTTCTATAACAACTTTTTCTAAAGACTCTTCGCCGATAAATTCAATTATTTTCGATTCCATTATAAAACTGATCTTTTCGTTTCGTTCAGCCTCTTCTACCGCATGTTGAAACGCTTGAAAATTATCGAACTGATGTACTATGGTAACCGAGCTTGCATACTTTGTTAAAGAAACCGCTTCTTCAAGAGCTGAGTTGCCGCCTCCTACAACAATAATATCTTTGTCCTGGAAAAAATCACCGTCGCATGTTGCGCAATAAGAAATTCCTTTGCCTTTAAATTTATCTTCACCCGGCACGTGTAATGTTCTCGATCGTCCCCCCGTGGCTAAAATAACAGCTTGAGCCGTGTAGATATCTTTATTATTTACTTCAACGGTTTTTACTTCGCTCTCAAGATTAAGCCCGGTAATTTTTAAATTCGATTTTATAACGCATCCGAAATTCTTAGCCTGGTTCTTCATTATATTCGATAGCTGGTAACCGCTTATACTCTCAACACCCGGGTAATTTGCTACTTCGTGAGTTAGAACCATTTGCCCGCCGGCAGTGCCTTCGTTTAAAATAAGGGTTTTCATTTTGCCTCTCGCAAGGTAAATGCCTGCGGTTAACCCCGCAGGCCCGCCGCCTATTACAATTACATCATAATTATTGTTGTCCATCTCTTTCCCTAAAAAATTTACGGAATTATTTACCAAAATTTTCATTCAATATATCTGTAACTTGTTCCATCGACTGTATGCTGCTTGTTGCTTTTACAACTTTTCCGTTCTTAAAATAAACTGTAAATGGTAAACCGCTGAAGTTTTTGCATTCGGGAAGGCTTCTTATAACATGCGCATGAGGGCCGTCGAATTCTAAATCTCTAAACGCAACGTGTTTGTACTCGCTTTCAATCTCTTCCATAACACCGTATACAGGCACACACATTGGCCCCATTCTTCCGCAGCAAACCATAACGTTCTCATTATTCTGAAGCAGTTCATTAAATTCTTGTTCCGACGCAACATGTTTTAAGTTGGTATGTAACATTTTTTCTCCTTGATAAGTGTTTAATAATCAAATTGTTTAAACAATACGATGCTCTATGAAAGAATTGGTTTCGACAATCATTCTAAATTTTTTATCTTTTGTTTTACTAAAAGGCTAAGGTTTAAGTTGAGTTATATCAATTGATATTTTTGATAATTATGGATAGATTAAACCCGACCAAAATAGTCTTATTTGAATAATGCTGAAATTATCTAAAAAAGCGGAATATGCTTTAATGGCTGTAAAGTATATCGCTACAAAACAGCCTGAATCGTGTGTTACGGCAAAACAGATTGCCGAATCGTATCAAATACCATATGAATTGTTAGCTAAAGTACTGCAACAGTTAGTAAAATTTAATATAATTCGGTCGTTCCAGGGAATTAACGGGGGTTACTCTTTAACTAAAAGCCCCGACAAGATAACTTTAATCGACATTATAAAAGCTATAGACCCCGATTACCGTATAACTGAATGTATGAATGAGAAAAGCAGCAGCAACGAGTGCTCCCATCTTGATTGCTGCTCAATTAGAGACCCGTTAATGAAAGTTCAAAGAGAAATTGATAAAGTTTTTAAAAACACAACAATAACGCAGATTATATAATGAAGTTCCCGATATATTTAGATAACCATGCTACAACACAGCTAGACCCTGAAGTATTTGCCGCGATGACGCCTTATTTTTTAGAGAAGTACGGCAATGCGTCAAGCAAAAATCATTCGTTCGGCTGGGAAGCTGAGGCCGCAGTGGAAAATGCCAGGGAAATATTATCTTCATTTATAAATGCAGGAAAAAATGAAATTTATTTTACGGGATGTGCTACAGAGTCCATAAATATTGCCCATTTCGGAATTGCCGAATCTTATTCCTTCAAAGGAAATCATATAATTACTACGGCAATTGAACATAGCGCCGTACTTGATTCGTTCAACGCCTTGAAGAAAAAAGGATTTGAGGTTACCATCCTTCCCGTAAAAAGCGATGGCGCTCTAGATCTGAATAAACTTGAAAATGCTATTACAGGAAAAACGATTTTAGTGTCTGTAATGGCGGCAAACAATGAGATCGGTACGATAAACAATATTGAAGAGATCGGTAAGATTTGCCGGAGCAAAGATGTTTTATTTCATACCGACGCGACTCAGGCCGCAGGCAAAATAAAACTGGATGTTCTGAAACAATATATTGATCTTGCTTCTTTCTCTGCTCATAAAATATACGGCCCCAAAGGTGTTGGCGCACTTTATGTTCGAAGCAAGATTCCCGGCACAAAACTATTACCGCTTACCTTCGGCGGCGGCCACGAAAAAGGTTTGAGGCCAGGTACTTTAAATGTACCCGGCATAGTAGGCTTTGGCAAAGCGGTTGAAATCAGTTCTAAAATTATGGATGAAGAAGCGGCAAGAATTCGTATATTAAGAGACAAGCTTTACAAGGGTATTGTGTCCAATCTTGATGATGTTCATTTAAACGGCGCATGGGATAACCGTTTGGCCAACAACTTAAATGTAAGTTTTAAATATGTAAAAGCCGAATCTTTCATTGCACACAACAGAGAGATTGCAGTTTCAACAGGTGCCGCATGCGCATCGGCCGCATTAAAATCGAGCCATGTTCTTAAAGCAATCGGCCTTACCGATGAATTAGCCCAATGTTCAATTAGGTTCGGTTTGGGAAGATTCAATACCGAAGAAGAAATTGATTTTACAATTAATCATGTTACTGAAACCGTCAAAAATATAAGGAGCCTCTCTCCTTTTCTGCGATTAAATGCTGTTGAAGCAAACTCAAAATAATTATGACAAAGGATAATAATATTATGGAATTTGAAAACTTAATTGAAAATGAAGACAAGGTGTTTCTAAATTTTCTAAAAGCAAAGTACCCGATGTTCCACAACTCTAATTTTTTCTTTAGAGATTTGCAATACGGCTCAATGAAATTCCTTGAGAAAAAAGGATTGAAAGTAACAATTCCCCAATCCATTACAATTGCCGATAAATTAGGAAAATATTTTGAGGAGAAGGGAATATTTATAAAAGTAAACAAGCTTGGCTGGCGTGTAAACTACCCGGATTTTGCTACCGCCGCACCGGGCGATCCGTTTTAACTAATCATTTTCCCGGCTTGTATTTTAAGAGCTTAAGTAAGATTAAAAATATTTTTAACCATCTAAAATAAATTCAAAGGTCTGATAAATGGATATTCTTAATATAACTAGTGAAATAAAAGTTACCGAAAAAGCGGCAAAAGAAATACTTAAGATAAAAGATGAAAATAATATTCCCGGTACTTACGGCTTACGCGTGGGCGTTAAAGGCGGCGGCTGTTCGGGGTTAACTTACACGCTTGGTTTTGATACCGAGGAAAAAGAAGGCGATACCGTAATTGAACAGAATAATGTAAAACTTTTTGTAGACGGCAAAAGCCTTTTTTACCTTTCCGGTACTGAGCTTGATTTTACTGACGGGCTTAACGGGCGCGGATTTGTTTTTAATAATCCGAACGCTACCAAAACATGCGGTTGCGGTGAATCATTCGGCGTTTAAGTTTTATTAACTATATTGAACCGGGTAAAATAAATAGTCGAACGGATCGATAAAAATATTTTACCCAGTGTTTATTTACCGCTTCGATTAAAATTTGATTACATAAAAATAATTACTAAGGAGAATAGAAATGGGAAAATTTGAATTGCCAAAATTGCCTTATGAGTATGATGCATTGGAACCATATGTAGATAAACTTAC
>DAIERC010000092.1 GCA_027347125.1 Ignavibacteriales bacterium | reverse complement strand
GGTTGCCGCCGTAACCCCAACAACGGAAAAGAATTTTATTGCGATAAACATTACTATTAAAATTCCGGAAAATTCTATAATAGTTGATGTCGTAATCGGTTTTGTATTATGGCTTCCGACTAAAATTGCGGTTTGAAAACTTAAAAGAACTGAAAGCCCTGGCATCAAAACCATTATCATTAAAGGGATACTGGCGAAATTTGTTAATTGCAATGAAAGCCCGGAAATATTGTAAAACCATATTCTAGATAACGGCGAGAACGCAATTGCCCCAAGAAGAAAGACGGCCGAAATTCCCAGTATAAACGCAAAATTTCTTAGCAGGGTATAACCTTCCTTATTCTTTCCCATAAGCGCTATCCCTACTTCCTGGTATGAAAGCCCTACGCTTCTAAAAATAAAAACGAAAGAATTTATTACGGGCAGTACGGCTAATGATTCAAGTGCCATTCTGCTTTGCCCCATGAAAAAGGTAACCATTGGCTGAACACCG
The DNA here is from genome assembly GCA_027347125.1 of Ignavibacteriales bacterium. Taxonomy (GTDB): domain Bacteria; phylum Bacteroidota; class Ignavibacteria; order Ignavibacteriales; family Ignavibacteriaceae; genus FEN-1297. The sequence goes on along the minus strand of DAIERC010000092.1, from coordinate 4,190 downwards.
AGTGTTATAAGTGATGTTAAAGCTAGAGGATAATAAAATTTGAAAATCTCTTTATAACTTAGTTCATCTGCATTTGGGGTTACAATTATTTCATCTTTAATCTTTTTCAAAATGTTGATTGCCATTATTCTGCTGGCAATCGCTTCGCTTACAACACCGGCCGATAAAGCTGAAGCGCCAACAACTGCGCCGGGCAATGAAGTAAAAAAATGCAGCAGCAGCGCCGAAGCTGTCATTGCGGTTATTCTTACAATTGTTCCGTATGCAACTCTTCTTGTTAGGTTATTCCTTATTAATATTCCCTGGTAAAACCGTCTGTAGCCGATTGCGCCTGGCCAGGGGATGAGGCAGATTACGGCCGTGTGGGTTAATTCGGCCACTTCCTTAGGTAAGCCTATAAGGCTGATGACTATGAAATAAAAAATTCTTGGGATAATAAAAAAAATGATTATGCCCGTAACCGTTGTATTTAAGGCGTATGTAAAATTCCTTAATTTTTTGAACGAGTTAAGGTTTTGAACTAACGCGGTTGAAGCGCTCATTAATAAAATTACGGGTGCTTCAATTATCATTGCAAATGCAAAAGCAACTCCGTAAGCCGCAAGGTTATATTCGGGAGAAATCATTCTGGCTATAATTGCCGAAAGGAAAGGCCCTTCAACAGACATCATTAACCATGTAGCAGAAAGGGGAGTCCAAAACCGGAAAATCTTTTTAAAATTTAATTCTCCTTCGGAAAATTGTAACGCAGAATTCATTAGAGATTTTTGTGCCTTAAATAATTAAATGAAAAACAAATTTCTTAAAATATTTCCTTATTTCCACTTTTAACCGGGGTTTATTAAAAAATAAATGCATATACACCGGAAAATGGATTTAGGTTTTTGAGCCTAATTATGTATCTTTGTTGGTTAATTTTATAATAATTGGAGACTTTGTGAAGATAAACGTTCTCTTACTGTTCTACATTATTTTAGCTGTTACCGTTGTTGACGCGCAGTCAAATATCAAACAGGATACAATTAGCACAGCCAGCGGACTAAAATATATCGTCATTCAAAAAGGCAATGGAGTTAAAGCTGAAAACGGCAAAGAAGTAGCTGTTAATTATACGGGCTATTTGTTGGACGGCAGAGAATTCGATTCTTCTTATAAAAGAGGCCGGCCGATTAAATTTATTTTGGGAACCGGAAGAGTTATAAAGGGCTGGGATGAAGGTATTGCTTTGATGCGCGTAGGTGATAAATTCCGTTTGATTATTCCGCCTCAACTCGGCTATGGCGAAAGGAGCGCCGGAATGATTCCTGCCAACGCTACTTTAATCTTTGATACCGAGCTCATGGGCGTAACTGAGCCTAAACTTTCGTTGGCGGATACTTTGCTTATGGCTATGTTTACAAAAGGAATAGATTCTGCGGTTGCTAAGTTTCATCAAATTATTAAAACAGACAGCAGCAAGTATAATATGGATGAAGATGAACTTAATAACCTCGGTTATAGATTGTTAAGCAGCAAGATGGGCAAACAGGCAGTAGAAATATTAAAACTTAATGTTGAACTGCATCCGGAATCATCTAACGTATACGACAGCTTAGCGGAAGCTTACCTGATAAACGGCAATAAGGAACTTGCAATTGCAAATTATGAAAAATCACTTAAGCTTAATCCCAAAAACAGTAATGCCGAAGAAATGCTTAAAAGACTTAAGGCAGATAAATAATAAATTTATGATTATTTTTATAAAGCCTTTAGCTGCTTTGTTCCTAAATAGATATTGCGATGGTCTAATAACCTGGTGATTTACAATGATTAAAATTGCTTGTATGAAAAATAATCTTACATCCCGCCTATTGGCAAATCATCATCGCTTAATAACTGATTGAACGGCTAATTTGCAATGTATTCCATTTTATATAAAATTAACAAAACATAAATAAAACAAATTGAATATTTTTACTAACAGAACACGGAAATGACTTGGTACGGAGATTACTAAAACTGGTTAAAGAAAAATTAACCGGTAAGAAAAAAGAAGAAAAAGGAAATAAATCCGAAGAAGGCAGCAATCAAAGCTGGGAGAAACGCAAAGCCGAACTAATGGCTAAAGCAAGACAAAACGATGCGCAAGATAAACCCAGAACTAACAGGCCGCAAAAACCGGAGCATTATAAAGCTCAGCCTAAAAAGCATGAAACGGGTTCTAAACCGGCTCCGAATAAAAACGAACAAAAGAGTGATCAAAAAGGCGAAAGAAAAAACGAACAACGGGGTGAAAGAAAAAACGAGCACAGAGGAGAAAGAAAAACCGGACATAGAACCGAACAAAAGAAAGACGAAAATACTCGCCCGAATAACAAACCGAACCAAAGACAAAGGCCTCAGCAGCGGACTAATGTGCATCAGACGCAACAGCCTCCGAAAAAGGAAGCTGTAAAAGAACCGCATAACTGGGATGATAAAATTTTTGATGTCCCCGCTGAAGAAGGGAAGATTCGTTTTCACGACTTTAAGCTTCAACCCGAATTAATGCACGCAATTTATGATTTGGGCTTTAAACATTGTACGCCGATTCAAGCTGCTATTCTAAAATCCACACTTGAAGGAAAAGACGCTACAGGAAGAGCGCAAACCGGTACCGGCAAAACCGCCGCTTTTTTAATAACGATAATTAATAAATTTCTTAATGATCCGATTAAAGGTGTAAGGAGGCCCGGAGCTCCCAGGGCTTTGATTATAGCGCCTACAAGAGAGCTTGTAATGCAAATTGCCAGTGATGCAAACGCCTTAACTAAATACGCTAACGTTTCCGTTGTGGAAATTTACGGCGGCATGGATTATAACAAACAACAAAGAAGATTAAGAAGTAGTTCAGTTGATATTTTAGTGGCAACACCCGGAAGGCTTTTGGATTTCCAAAATAAAAGAGATGTTTTTCTTGGCAGTGTTGAAACATTAATTATTGATGAAGCCGATAGAATGCTTGATATGGGTTTTATTCCAGACGTAAGAAAGATTATAAATAGTACCCCGCCAAAAGCAAAACGTCAAACGTTATTTTTCAGCGCAACTTTAACCGACGAGGTTAAACGCCTTGCTTATTTATGGACTAAAGATGCGGTAAATGTTGAAATAGAACCTGAAAAAGTTGCGGGGTCATCAGTAAATCAAATAGTCTATATCGTAACTAACGACGAAAAATTTCCGCTGCTTTATAATGTTATTCAAAAAGAAAATCTTGAGCGCGTAATAGTTTTTGCAAATAGAAAAGACGAAGCGCATCCTTTGCAAGACATGCTTCAAAAGTACGGCATTACCTGCGAAGTGCTTTCGGGCGATGTTGATCAGAAAAAAAGAATTAGAACTTTAAGCAATTTTAAAGAAGGCAAAATTAGAGTTCTGGTTGCTACCGATGTTGCCAGCCGCGGAATACACGTTGACGATGTTAGCCACGTTGTTAATTTTACTCTGCCGCAGGACCCGGAAGATTATGTCCACAGAATCGGCAGAACAGGCAGAGCAGGCGCGTTCGGTACATCCATCAGCTTTGCATCCGAAGATGATTCTTTCAATATACCCGCTATAGAAAAATTCCTCGGCTCTAAATTAAATTGTATTTACCCGGAAGATAATTTACTTACAATTCCAGTTCTGGAAGACATTAAAAATGATGTTCATGCACCAAAAGAACAAATTATTGAGGATGTTGATAAACCGGATTTAACCGGCGAAGATAAAACAGAATTGTAACAATTCTTCCGAATAAAATATTTAAGCAGTAAACTGTTTTGTTAAAAAAACAATTTACTGTTTTTTTTTGATGTTTATATATCCAACTTACCGCTACAATGTGATTGCCTGACGTTGAAATGTGATTGCTTCGCGTTCATTTGCTACTGCTTCCGGTTCATGTGTGACTACTTCGCGTTCATTTGCTATTGCTTCGCATTCAAAAGCACCGCTATCAAGAGATTGTATACAAATACCGGGAGGATAAAGGAACCCGCCTCCGCAAAACGCCGGTAAATTGAGTATTTCTGTTATTTGATTAAGGAGTACCTTAACATAATGTTAAACCGGTTTTGGTATAAACATTGTATTTGAAGGCGGCGCAGTAAATTTGATGTTCCAAAATGTTGCTTTACAACCTGGGTACGAATTCTAATTTATTGCTTACATCAACTTTAAAATTA
>DAIERC010000091.1 GCA_027347125.1 Ignavibacteriales bacterium | reverse complement strand
ATATCAAAAGTTGAATCATACCTAAATCGTGATGAAATATATTACGTGCAAACCCCGCAGATTTTTAGATACAAAAACCTGGTTGACGCAATGGAAGATGCATATAAAAATAATTTTTACGGAACAGATGAATCGATGCTGGTTAAAAGAATAGGAGATAAGGTTAATATTGTTGAAGGCTCTTTGATCAATTTTAAAATAACAACAAAAGCTGATGTTGAACTTTTTAAACAACTGGTAAAAGATAAATAGCCGCTATTAATAATCCGCGCAGGTGTTTATTTTATAAACTTAATTTTAAAAAGCGCATAATTTACGCCTATTTTATTGTTAACTCACTTCGATAACAATTTTATTGCCGGAAACGTAAGTTGCCGACCGGCATCTAAATTACATATGAAATATTTCGATTATAAAATTAAATGATAAACCGAAGCGATTAAATTTTTGTTTACTTACCGGGTTGATGTTTATCATTGAATTTTTGTACTAATATGTTTAGCTTAACGAACCTGAAAAATAATGGTATATAATATGTTCACTCTGGCAGTAATTATCGTACTTTCATACTTGGTCGGTTCCATACCAACAAGTATTATCGTAACTAAAATTGCAAAAGGTATAGATATAAGAGATTACGGCAGCGGAAACGCCGGCGGTACAAATGTTATGAGAGTACTAGGCTGGAAGCAGGGTTTGCTGGTAATTCTTTTAGATGCGCTGAAAGGAGTTCTTGCGGTTATTGTTGTGGCAAGGCTTCACAACGGCACGATGCCTTTTACCAACGCCACCCCATTTGATGATTTTACTTTAGTCCAAATTATTGCGGGAGTTTCTGCGGTTATCGGCCATATCTGGACGGTGTTTGCCGGCTTCCGCGGCGGCAAAGGTATTGCAACGGCCCTAGGCATGCTTCTGATGATAACGACAGTAGATATGTTGATAGCCATTGGAGTTTTTGTAGTTGTAGTCGGAATTTCCAGGTACGTTTCCCTGGGTTCGATACTCGGCGCAATTGCGGTTCCGCTGGCTCTTGTAGTTAGAGAAAATATCTTTGATGTAAATATTCACGGGTACAACACGTTGCTTCCGTTTGTAATATTTGTGACGCTGCTAGTTATATTCACACATCGAAAGAATGTAGTTCGCTTATTGAATGGAAGTGAACATAAAATCAGCTTTTCAAAAAAGAAATCTTAATTCGATTAAATGAAAATTTCAGTTTTAGGCGCAGGCGGCTGGGGTACTACCCTGGCCGTGTTGCTTCATTTCAATGGTCATGATGTCTCTCTCTGGGAGTATAAAAAAAATTATGCTAAAGTTTTAAGTAAAACCAGGGAAAACTCAATTTACCTTCCGGGTCTTAAAATACCCAACGAAATAAAAATAACACATAACCTTGAAGAAGCGGTGGAAAAAAATAATCTGGTTGTGCTGGCCGTGCCGTCGCAATTTTTGAGGAGTGTAATAAAAGAAATTCCTTTTATCGATTTAAAAAATTCCGTACTGGTTAGCGTGGCAAAAGGAATAGAGATAAATTCTTTGAGGACAATGTCGCAAATGTTAATGGACGTTTATCCGTCTTTAGATGAAGAACAAATTGGTGCTTTATCCGGGCCAAGCCATGCCGAAGAAGTAAGTAAAAGAATTCCTACGGCAGTTGTTGCTGCTTCTAAAAATATCGATACGTCAAAAACAATTCAGGCCGCGTTTATGACATCTTACTTCAGAGTTTATTCTTCCGCCGATATTCTTGGGGTCGAACTAGGTGGCGCATTTAAAAACGTAATTGCGATTGGCGCGGGAATAATTGACGGCGCAAAATTTGGTGATAATACAAAAGCCGCAATTATGACGAGAGGCGTTGCCGAAATTGCCAGGCTTGGTACCGCGATGGGCGCAAACCCGGAAAC
>DAIERC010000078.1 GCA_027347125.1 Ignavibacteriales bacterium | reverse complement strand
ATTGTGTATAACGTCGGGATAAAAAGAAGCGTTAAGAAAGTAGAAATTGATAATCCGCCTATAACGGCAATTGCAAGCGGCGATTGTGATTTTTCACCGCCCACGCCAATGGCAAGAGGAATCAAACCCAGTACTGTTGCCAGTGTTGTCATCAAGATAGGTTTTAATCTCGTGCGCCCCGCTCTTATTACCGCCTCGTGAAGTTCAACGCCCGACTTTCTTAATTTGTTTGTATAATCCACAAGCAATATTCCGTTCGAAACCACAATTCCGATCATCACTATCACTCCCTCGAAAGAAGTAACCGAAAGAGTTGTGCTTGTAAGGAACAATGCCCAGATAACGCCGACCATTCCGAGAGGTACGGTAAACATAATTATAAACGGGTCAATAAGAGATTGGAACTGTGAAGCCATTACCATGTAAACTAACACAATAGCCAGCAAAAGTGCCAGGCCCAAATCGCCGAATGTTTTTTGCTGTTGCTCGATGTTACCGCTCATCTTTACTTGAAAACCGGAAGGCACGTGAATGTTGCTTAACTTTTCCTGAATTTCTTGAGAAACACTGCCGAGGTCGCGCCCCGAAACATTGCCTGTTACTTCAACTATTCTTTCCTGGTATCGTCTGTCAATCTGTATCGGTGATTTCGTTAATTTAACATCAACCAGACCGCCAAGCTTTACCAGTTGCCCCTGCGAATTCATTACGGTTAAACTTTTTATATCGTCTATCTTATTGCGATAATCTTCAGATAACCGGACTAAAATATTATACTGGTTACCGGAAGAAGGATCGGTATAAATTGAAGCGACCGATCCGCTTATCGCGGTTGAAATCGTGTTGGATATTTGTTGAACATTAACGCCCATAGAACCGGCTTTATCGCGGTCAATTATTATTCTTAATTCGGGAAGATTAAGTTCGCGGCTTATTTGAACATCCGTTGCGCCTCTTGTGGACTTTACTATATCCGATATCTGTTGTGCCAATTTATTCGCAGTATCAAAATCTTCGCCGCTTATTATTACATCAATGGGAGCCGAGGAACCGAAGTTTAACAGGAATCTGAGAAAACCGCCGGGGTTAATAAAAATTTGCGCACCTGGAAGCATGGACAACTTTGGACGCAAAGCTTTAATTATATCGAACACCGATCTGCTTCTTTCATCCGAGGTAACCAGCGAAACACTTACATTGGCAGAATGGCCGCCGGAATTTCCACCGAACAAACTTCCGCTTCTTGCCGAAGGAACACCAATATCCGAAATTATTGTTTGGGTTTCGGGAACATTCTTCTTGATAATATTTTCTATTCTCTCCACAAATTTTGTCGTCTCTTCAATCCTTGTTCCTACAGGAAGCCTAACCTGAATGCTAAATTGACTTTCATCGCTGTCCGGGAAAAATTCTGTACCCACAAATTTGAAAAGCAGCAAAGATATAAGTGCAAATCCAAGCACACCGAAAATTATAATTCTCCGATGCTTTAACGCATAAACAAGCACTCGCTGGTAAAAGTCATCTATTCTATCTAAAAAATTCTTCGCTTTTATCTGCAGCCGATGAGAAAGTTTTGGTGAATTAGGGTCCGCTTCGCGTTCGGCATTTAAATATTTATAACACATCAACGGTGTTACGGTTCTTGATACAAAGAACGAGGCAAACAACGCGATGGCAATTGTAACTACCAGGGGCATAAACAGCAGCTTTGCAATACCGGTTAAAAATATAACCGGGAGAAATACAATTACCGTAGTTAATGTGGAAATAAAAATAGGTGAAGCAACTTCAAGCGCGGCATCTAAAGTAGCCTGCATCTTCCCGACTTTCTGCCCGGACATAGTGCCGTAGTGTCTTGTAATAGCCTCAAGCTCTACAATTGAGTCGTCCACAAGCCGTCCTATTCCAAGCGCCAGCCCGCCGAATGTCATAATATTAAGGGTTGTGCTGCTGAACCTGAAAAAAATAAACGTAACAAGTATCGAAAGAGGAATGGCCAGGAAAACTATTAAAGCGCTTTTTGAATTTCTCAAAAATAAAATTATAACAAACGTGGCCAGCAATGCGCCTAGAATCGCTTCCTGTTTTAATCCGTTCATTGACTGTTTAATATAAGTACTCTGGTCTAAACCAAGCGAGGCTTTAACCGACGGCGGTACGTCTCTTAAATTTGTTAACGCTTTGACCACTGCATTAACAACATCAACCGTATTTCCACCGGAGGTTTTTTGCACTCTTAGTATTACACCGGGTTTGCCGTTGTTCCTAACAACTTCGGTCTGTTCCATATATGAGTCTTCTACACGCGCAACATCTCTAATTCTAATAGGAACACCGTTTATTGTTTTAATAACAACGTTACCTATAGGTTCAACAACATTAAACTGGCTTTCTGTTTTAAGCGAATAATCAAATACACCGGATTTCAAATCTCCCGAAGGTACAATTAAGTTTGAAGTAGAAACCGCCGCATTAACATCCTGTAAAGTAAGGTTTAACGCTTCAAGCCTGTTCCGGTTTACACTAACATGAATCTCCCTAATCTGCCCGCCTACTACCTGCGCGAAAGCGACTCCTGGTAAATGTTCTAGCTGCGGTTCAATAACATTATATGCAAGATCATACAACGCCCTCTGGCTTAAATCTCCGTTTAATGCAACCGTACAAACCGGTATATTTGTTACATCGAATCTTAAGACCAGCGGTTGGGAAGCAGCGGTAGGCAAAAGATTAAGTACCCTGTTTACTTTTTGAATTACATCAATCAATCCAATATCGGTGCTTGCATCCCAGTTGAAATAAACGCGAACCTGCGATACGCCTTCTCTAGTTGATGACTGCACATAGCTGACATCATTGGTTGAGCTTACTGCCCTTTCAATCGGAACAGTTACTGTCTGTTCCATATCAACCGGGCCGGCGCCGCTGTTAAAAGTAATAACGCTTACTACTGGTATCTGGATATTCGGCAGCATATCTATCGGAAGCTGCATAAAAGATACAAAGCCAAGCACAAACACCGCTATTGCGGCCATCAGCGTTGTAATGGGATATTTTAAGGCTAGTCGTGTTAACCACATAAAATTACTTTGATATTTTAACTTTCATTTTATCTTTAATTAAGCTTTGTCCTACGAAGACAATTTTATCACTATCGTTCACGCCGGATAATATTTCGTCTTTATTATCTTGCTGAATTCCGAGCTGCAAATACTTTTTAGTTACGGTACTGTCGGCATTTACCAGGTACACATAATTTCCGTTATCATCATTCAATACAACCTGGTTGGGAAGAATCAACGCATCCGGTTTTCGTTCCAGTACCAACGTAATTGTAGCGAACATACCCGGTTTTAAAATTCTAGAAGTGTTTTCAATATCAACTTCAACCGCCATCGTTCTGGTTGAAAGATCTACCGCATCGCTTATTTTCTTAAGCTTTGCACTAAATATTTTTCCCGGCAGCGCGTCTGCCTGAACATTTATGCTCTCAATTTTATTTAACAACGGAACGTATTTTTCAGGAATATTAATTATCGATTTTAGCCGATCAACATTCATTAACGTAAAAAGGTTTGTTCCCTGGGAGCTGCCCGAAGAAGTAACATAAGCGCCCGGGTCCAGCATTCGCTTTGTAATTGTTCCGCTGAAAGGTGCGGTGATTCTGCAGTAACTTAACTGTGTTAATGTATTTGTATAATTGGCATTTGCGGCTTCCTTTTGAGCGTTCGCAACATCCATGGCCGTTTTTGCGTTGTCAAGGTCTTGCCGGGCAATAAGATTCTGTTCAAACAATTTTTTATTTCTCTCGAAGTTTAACCGCACGTTCTCAGAATTTGCCGAGGCCTGCATGTAATTAGCTTTAGATTGTTTTGTGTTTTGAGAATATATTGTAGTGTCTATTAAAGCAAGAATTTGATTCTGTTTTACCTGATCGCCGATATCAACGAATATTTTTTCAATATTTCCACTTACCTTTGAATAAATAGTAGCCTGTTGAACCGGCAATATATCCCCGGTTAATGACTCGCTTTTTATGATTTCGCCTCTAACCGCATTTCCCCGGACTATTACCGGCGTTGGAATTCCTCTTCCTGCGGAAGAAGTATTGTTTAGGCGTAAAATTACTAAAGCAACAACAATCAATATTAAAATTGATGTGATGATGATTGTTTTCTTTTTCTCAAACATATATTATCCCTTAAGCGAAGGAAAGTGAAAATATACTCTTCTAGATTCAACCCTATTAAATAAATCTACAATTGTAATTTGACAAAAACACTTTTAAAAAAGTTTAATTCTAAATATCAATTTAGAAAAATTCTTGCGAAGTTTATATTAGCTTGTTATTGTTTTAGCTATATACGTATCGGATGTTAAAATTAGAGAAATATTTTTTGAGCTTCGCATAAAATCATCCGCCTTTTAATTGGTTTATTACGGCAAAAGGAAACAAATATTTATTATCACTTAATTCGTTCGGACTTAAACTAAATTTTCCGGGAGCTTATTATGCCTAGCACAAATTTATTAAAAACCATAGCCAAGATGATCGACCACTCTCTGCTCCATCCAACTTTTACGGACAAAACAATTATTGAAGGCTGCGAACTTTCCAAACGTTACGGCGTTGCAACCGCTTGTGTAAAACCTTACTCGGTTTCCCTTGCCGCAGATATTCTCAAAGGCTCCGGTGTAGGCGTTTGTGCCGTTGTTTCTTTTCCCCACGGCAATTCGACCCTATCAATTAAAGTAAAAGAAATTGAGCAAGCGCTGCGCGACGGCGCCGTTGAAATTGATGCGGTTATTAACCCGGGCAAGGTACTTGGCGGCGATTGGAATTATGTATCAAACGAGATAAACGAAATGAACGAATTTACCGTATCCGGTAATGCGTTATTAAAAATAATTTTTGAAAACGATTATCTCGAAGATCATCACATAATAAAATTATGCGAAATCTGTTCCACTCATAACACTGCATTCGTTAAAACATCTACCGGGTACGGCTTTGTTAAACAGCAGGACGGATCATACAATTATAAAGGCGCAACTGACCATCACCTTAAACTAATGCGCGAACACTGTGGGCAAAATATTCAAATAAAAGCAGCCGGTGGAGTACGCACACTTGATGATGTGCTTCGAGTTCGTACACTCGGAGTTACAAGAATTGGTGCTACGGCAACCGAAACTATTTTGGAAGATGCAAAAAAACGCGGCTTTGTTTAATTATAATCCTTTGCCGGTAAGCGGGGGCGGCTAACGTTGCCGCCCCGGTAAGCATATGAAATTAATTATACAGTTTAACTACTTCGGTTGTTCGGCAGGTTCTTCTATTACTTTTTTCTTATTCCACCTTGGCCAGGACCAATCAAAATAATGCGCCATCGTTGAATCATTTTCATAAGAAAGTTTACCGGCTCTGTTTATATCATTTATCCTGTTATAAAGCTTGGAAAGCGTGATACGCCTTTCGGCGGTATAAGCTATATTATCTGCTTTCTGCTTTTCCTGCGCTTTATTTAAAGCATCCAGCTCGCTAAGAAGTGTTTTACCCTGCGTATCAAAACCCGCAGGCATTCCTTTTCCCGTCATTGCTTCTTTATTCTTATCAATTAGCTCTGTTACTACCGGCATTATGTTTATCATAAGCGATTCGTTTTTCTTCGCGTCGGTATAATTTTGAGGGAATAATTTTGATTCTGCTGTTTTTTTATCGAACACTTTTTCATAAAACAATTTTGCCCTCTTAAGCCACTTATAACATTCCGTATTTTTTTTATCTTTATTGGCTGTTAAAGCGGCGGCTTCCTTATCAATTTGTTTATCCGTTTTAAATGTGTTCGCCTCGGTAATTTCAGCTTCGAAGTCAGTAATAAAACTTGCCGTAATTCCGTTAGTGGCAAGCTCTGTTTTTTCTTTTGCCTTACTAAGCCATGTGCCGGCAAGTTCAATTATTCTTTACTGACTAGCAGGAATGCTTGAGTTTTCCTCTTTCATAATACCTCCCATTATTAATAAATTGCCCCTTAAGGCGTTTAAATAAATCCCTACGAAGAAAGAGTTTGGATTAGATTATACTGATTTGGTCGTCAACTTTTACTTCTCCCGCTTGTTGAACGAGTCATCCTTTGATAAAAATTTAAGGCAATTTTTATTTAAAGTAAACTATTTTATTTATCTCTTAAATAATTTTTATTGGATAATTTGGAAGACTATAAAAGCTCTATTTTTATTATTATGTTTTTCTTTTTTACTTCGTCGGGCAACCGGATAACTTTCTGCTCACCTCACCGGCAGGTTGTGCATATTACAAATAACATTACCGAATCTTATTGAATATGTTGGCTTTATGAAAATAATAAATTATCTTAGATGAAAAACAATGTATCCTTTATTTAAGAGCAGCAATATTATTAGGGGGTTATAATGTACTCCGAAATATTTTTAACTAATAATTGCTTCATTCCCGATAATCATTCATTCGATAACATAAACCTTAGAGCGGCTGTGCCAAGCGACCTGGAATTCATTATTGAATCAATAATTGAATCCGAAAAAAGCGGATCGCAAATAATCAGTACTTGTAATGTCTTTGGATTTAGCGAGGTAGAGTACAAAGAAATTCTACGGGAAATTTTATTGGAGGATATTAACTACTGCGAATATGGACTTTCGGGATTTCTAATTGCCGAATATAATGGCGAATGCGTAGGGACTTATGCTTCGTGGATTGAAGGTCTTGGCGGAATTTCCAGCGGAATATTAAAAGCTTCTATCCTTACTCCTTTTCTTAATAAAGAAAAAGTTGAGGAGATGCAAAGGAATAAGCTATTTATCACTGCCTTAGCGCTACGGCGCGAGGTAGGCGCTCTTCAACTTGAATATTTATATGTTAAAAATAATTTCCGCAGGCGTGGTTTAAGTTCTCTTTTAATAAAAGAAAGTATTAAATGTAATTTAAATCGCTATTCTTTTACAAAAGTTCAAACTATTTTATTCAAAGATAATATACCTTCGTATTGCACCCATCTAAAATTAGGTTTTGAAGTTACCGAAGAAAAGTCTGCAGATAATAAAAATGTTTTAAAATATTTTCCGTATAGTTCCAGGGTACTAATGGAATTAAATTATGAAAAGATTCAAAGGCTTCAATAAGGGAAAAATCTATAAACGAATCAATCCTTCCTGAAGATATTCGGTGTGGTAAACCACATTTCTTATATGCTTTTCGGTAATAATAATTCCATTTAAATTTTTCTTTGACAATATTACAAACATCCGTAGGAACATGATTTATCATGTCCTTCTTGTTGTGTTTGAGTTTTCAGATTTTTCTTTGACAATATTATAAACAACGTCTTGATGATGCTAACGGTTCTCTGGTAAGTATTACTAGAGGCATCGGCAGCAGATTTGAAGATGATTGTTTTTGGTTTGCTCCTTTATTGACAAGG
>DAIERC010000077.1 GCA_027347125.1 Ignavibacteriales bacterium | reverse complement strand
TCTTATTCAATCACTCAATGCGCCTGCTAAAGAAAGAAGAGTCTCTACATTATCGGGTGGCGAGAAAAGGCGGATAGCGTTATGCCGGTCTCTTATTGCACAACCTGATTTGCTGATTCTTGACGAACCAACAAACCATCTGGATACAAGTTCTATAGAATGGATTGAAAATTTTCTTGGCGGCTATAAGGGCACATGCGTGTTCGTTGCACATGATCGGTATTTTCTAGATCGCATTGCCAACAGAATAGTTGAGCTTTCTGCGGGAGTGTTTTATTCGCATCAAGGTAATTATACAGATTACTTAATTAATAAAACCGAAAGACTCGCGATTCAGGAGGTGGAAGAACGAAAAAGACAAAATTTTTTAAGGCGTGAGTTAGAATGGGTACGGCGTGGGCCGAGGGCTAGAAGAACAAAAGCCAAGAGCCGCATAGATAATTATTATGAAGTTGCCGACCAGGAACAAACCGCGGATGAATTGGATGTAGAACTGATTATACCGGAACCGGAGAGGCTGGGCAAAAAGGTTGCCGAGTTTATAAGTGTAGGAAAAACTCTTAGCGACAAAAAACTTTTTGATGGGTTCGATTTTGTTTTTGAAGCAGGCAGAAAACTCGGCGTTGTTGGTAAAAACGGTGCCGGAAAAACAACGTTACTTAAAATTATTATGGAAGATATAACACCAACTACTGGTAAAATCGAAATCGGCGAGCGAACCGAATTCAACTATATAGACCAGCAGCGGCTGCTTCTTAGTGACGAGGATACCGTTATAAAAGCTATTGGTGAAGGGAATGAAATAATCAAGTTCGGCAAACAACAAATAAGTGTCTGGACTTATTTAAGACGCTTTTTGTTTTCCGACGAAAGAATAAATACTAAGGTCGGTAGGCTTTCGGGAGGTGAAAAAAGCAGACTTACTCTTGCCGCTATTTTAAAAAACGGCGGTAATTTTCTCTTACTGGATGAGCCGACTAACGACCTCGACCTTCCTACATTGCGTATTCTTGAAGAAGCATTAATTGCCTTCGACGGATGTTTGGTTATTGTAAGTCATGATAGATATTTTTTAAACCGCGTTTGCAATGGCATACTGGCTTTTGAAGAAAACGGCAAGCTTTACTTTAGCGAAGGAGACTATGATAATTACCTGGAAAAAAGAAAAGTCAGGGCAACCGAGAACCAGCCGGATGAACAAAAAATAAAAAAAGAAGATACGCGCGTTAAAACGAAAATAAAAAAACTCACATGGAAGGAAGCAAAAGAGCTTGAAAACATTGAAGAAGAAATAATGAAGGCTGAGGAGGAAGTTGAAAGCATAGAAGCAATTTTTTCTTCACCGGATTATTACGAGAGATATGCTGTGCAAACAAATGAACTTAATAAAAAACTTGAAAGCGCTAAAGAAAAAGTGAAAAACTTTTATATGAGATGGGAAGAACTGGAAAATATAAAGAAGGGTAATTAAATAATTAAAATGCCGCCGCAATTGAGCACGGCGGCATTTTGAAATCTGATTACTTAAGCAAAATCATTTTTTTGATTTGCGTAAATTCACCCGCGGTAATTCTATAAAAGTATGTTCCGCTTGAAACCTTGTTACCGGAATTATCATCGCCATTCCATGTAATTGAATACAGGCCAGCCGATTTGTATCCGTTTTCCAATGTTTTAATTTCCTTACCGAGAGAATTATAAACCTTTATGCTAACCGCTACTTCTTTCGGAATGCTATAATTTATAACCGTAGCCGGGTTAAAAGGATTCGGATAATTCTGGTCTATTTTGAAAGTTAAATTTTGAAATTCTGAATTTACATCGGTTGGTAATTTCATTGTTACAAAGTTTGATAAAATAGTCCACTCACTGCTTCCGGTAGCATTATATGACCTTACTCTCCAATAATAATTTGTATTGTAGGAAAGTTCGGTAAGCTTGTAGCTTGTATCGGTAATACCGGTAACGTAAACTAAATTCGGAGTGAATAGAGGTGACAGCGAAACCTGAACTTCATAAGAAGAAGCATTAATGTCTCTCTTCCATGTTAATGCTAAAGTAGTGTTAACATTTGAATCGCCGTTCTTAGGGAACACCGTTACCGGTACGCCTGGAAACGGTAAACCGGCTAGATATCCAAGTGCAAAATTACCTAATGAGTTAAAATCGGTTGCCGATGTAATTGTTCCCGCAAATGCAGTTGTACCTGCGCCGCCCAAGTTAATCCAATTACCGGTACCGTCGTCTTTGGCTATTCTAATGCCGTTAGGATCGCTAACGCCGTCATCGGTATTATAGCTTAATTGTATTGAAGCTTTAGTAATGTTGGCGCCGCTTCCTTTTGAAAGAGTATAATATCTTACATTAGATACTCTGCCGAGCGAAGTGTCTACGATATTTACAGTCGGCACCGAGTTTATTACTTCCGCCTGGTAAGTAGTAGAGGTAGCTGCATCCTGAGTAACATTTAAAACCACAGGCCGGTAAGCCGCATCTTTTCCGATTTGAAAACTTAGTTTAGATGGGCTGGCGGACGCTAATGTAAGCGTTAAAGGTCCGTTTACAAAACTTGTAGCGGTTCCGCCCGATATACTTGCTGAAGCGCCTAATGTTAATGAGTTTGTTGCGGATGTTGTTAAAGTTCCGTTTAGAAGATTTAATATGCCGCTTATCTGTGTTGGGGTTCCCAAAGTAACACCGGCTGCGTTGTTAATTGTTAAGTTCGAGTAAGACGCAATTGTTGTTCCCAGGTTGATTGCTTGCGTGCCATAATATTCTACGGTAGCGCCAGGGCTTAACGTAAGAGAACCGCCGATTGTAACAACACTATCCATAAACCTAATTTTACCGGTTGAACTTACGGTAGCGTTGCCTAAATTTCTTATTGTAGTAGAAGAATTTCCTACATCAAAGGTTCCATCTATTTTTATTGTAGCAGCCGCAGCATTTAATGTTCCGCTGCCGCCTGTTGCACAATTTAAACTTCCTCCGGCATTTACATTAATATTTACTGTGCCGCCGGTAAATACCGTAGTATCGGTAAGGCTTTGTCCTATATTAACAACTCCGCCACTGCCTACATTTAAGTTGCAAGTTGAACCTGCGGCAATACCTAAACCGAAATTACAATTTGCTCCCATGTTTACGGTGCCATTAATATTAAACGTAGTATTGGCCATTCCGTTGTTGCTTAATGAACTTGATGTTGCTATGTAAGCGTACGGTAGGCATGTTAATGTGCGCCCGCTGTTTAATACAAATGCAATGTTTTTGTTTGAAGAAGAGTTTGAAGAATAAATAGCCGAGCCTCCGGTACCTGAGGTGCCGGCATAAGTCATTGTGATATCCTGATCGAATGTTACTGTAGTAGTAGCAACGCTGGAACCAGGCCTAATTCTTGCGATTCTGGAAGTGCCGCTTCCCTGGAAAGTAACATTGGTTCCGTAAGCTTCAAAGCTTATTGCGTCGGAACTATCGGGGGATATGTATCCGATATTTCCGTCATTTTGTAAAGTGGTTCCATTAATCCTAACATACCTTATGCTGCTGTTTGGCAAAGTAATGCCGGTTATAAGTTGGCCGCCGTTTTGAACGGTCAGGTTCTTGCATTGTTTACCGCTTGCGTCAACCGTTACAATATGCCCACTTCTTATCCAGACATTAATAGATGAAGAAGGTACCGCACTTGCGACAGTTGCATCTGACCATTGGCCGGCGGTTTGGCATACAACCCACGTTGACGCTGTTCCCCAGAGCCCGTTACCGGCGGAGCCATAGTCACCAACTTGCTG
>DAIERC010000059.1 GCA_027347125.1 Ignavibacteriales bacterium | reverse complement strand
GCGTACTTAAAGTTTGCGTCGAATATTGTTGTAGGCGACGACAAAGATAATTTCTCAACTCCTTATTTATCGGTGCTCGGAGTGGCTGCCCTTTTAAGTTTATTGATGATATCTTTTAAGGCTTCCATATATTCGGTACTGGATATACCGGACGGATTTTATAAACTGATTTATTATGTTGCCCCTATTTTATTCCTCGATGCGATTTGCGTAATACCTTTTATTAAGCTGCGCCTGGAAAGGCAAGCCAAGAAGTTTGCTCTCTTTAAAACATTAAATATTCTTGTTAACGTGTTCTTGAATTTATTCTTAATATTAAAATTGAAGTGGGGAATTGAAGCGGTATTTTTCAGTAACCTGGTGGCATCCGCAACATCGTTTGTTCTTGTATTCCCTTCCGTTGTTAAAAACTTGAGACTCAAGATTAACAAAATTCTCCTGCAAAGATTGTTAAAATTCGGTCTGCCGTATTTACCGGCGGGTTTGGCGGGGATGCTTATACAGGGCATAGACAGGCCCATACTTACTCATCTTACCGATCTTGGAACGGCCGGGTTATACAGCGCTAATTATAAACTCGGTATTTTTATGATGCTGTTTGTTAATATGTTCCAGTACGCGTGGCAGCCGTTCTTTTTGCAGACCGCGCAAGAAAAAGACGCGAAAAATATTTTCTCAAAAGTGCTTACCTATTTTACATTGGCGGCGTCTTTTGTGCTTGTTATAGTTTCGTTGTTTGTTGCCGATATCGCGCAGATAAGCATTCACGGGCATACTATAATCGGTCGCGAATATTTAAGCGGGCTAATAATTGTTCCCGTAATTTTGCTCGGTTATTTATTTAACGGTTTGTACGTAATCTTTACCGCCGGAATTTATATTAAAGAAAAAAGCATCTATGTTCCTATAATGATGATTATAGGAGCCTCTGTAAACGTAGGTATAAACTACTGGCTTATACCTTCATGGGGAATAATGGGGGCGGCGCTTGCTACGCTTGCCGCATATTTTGTTATGGCCGTAGGTTATTTCTTTGTTACCCAAAATATTTATAAGATTAATTACGAGTATTCGAAGATTGCCAAAATATTTATTTCGATTATAATTGTTGCCGCAATTTATTATACGCAATTACTGGGCGGTCATTTAAATATTTTAAATGAATTCCTAATGCTCCTTCTATTTATTATTCTGCTCGCAATTTTTAATGTCGGTAAGGAAGAAATTTTATTTTTAAGAAAACGATATAAAAAGATATAACATTGAGAGAAGAAATGATTGAACAAGTTCCGGTTAGATTTAAAAGATTAGACGAAAAATATAGCGATATACCGTTACCGTCGTATTCAACGCCAGGCAGCTCTGGTATGGATGTTCGCGCCGCTGCTGACGAAGATATTATAATTCATAACGGCGAAGTAGTTTTGGTACCTACAAACCTTTCGGTTGAAATACCGGAAGGTTTTGAAATACAGGTTAGGCCTAGAAGCGGCCTGGCCGCAAAGTACGGAATCGGAATTCTTAATTCGCCGGGAACCATTGATGCGGACTACCGCGGCGAAGTAAAAATAATTTTAATCAATTTCGGTAAGGAAGAATTTAAAATTTCACGCGGCGATAGAATCGCGCAGCTTGTAGTCTCGAAAGTTTATCTGGCGCAATTGATAGAAACGAATGAATTACGTCAAAGCAAAAGAGGCGAAGGCGGATTCGGGCATACCGGGCAGAAGTAAATTTTATATTCTTCGAAATGATAATATCAACATTTTAATTATTAGCTTGCTTTTTCAGTACAGTTTTTTTTAAACTTCCGTCACTCTTAAAAATTTTTCTGCAAGAAGAAAATCTTCTTTTTATCGGCGTTTTTTGTTAGGAACATATTTCATGTCAGATTTTGTCCATTTACATAACCACACACATTACAGTTTGCAAGACGGCGCCTGCACGGTTGATGATCTTGTTAAAGCGGCTAAAAAAAATAATCAGCATGCTGTAGCTCTTACTGATCACGGTGTTATGTTCGGAATAGCGGAGTTTTACAAAAAGGCAAAAAAAGAAGGCATCAAACCCATCCTCGGCATGGAAGCGTACGTTGTTACCGAAGGCAGCCGCTTTGATAGAGGCAAAGCCGAAGAAGGCAACGGGAAAAAAAGAGCCAAACATTACAACCATTTAATTCTTCTTGCAAAAAACAAAGAAGGATATAAAAACCTTTCCAAGCTTTCCACATTAGGGCATACCGAAGGATACTATTACAAACCTAGAATCGATCTTGAACTTCTTAGGCAGTACCGCGAAGGGCTTGTTTGCACTTCGGCGTGCGCGGGCGGCGTTGTAGCCGCGCATCTTGTAAATAATAATTATGACAAAGCCAGGGAAGTTGCAAAAACTTATAAAGATATTTTTGAAGAAGATTTTTATCTTGAAATACAAGATCATAACATGGAAGTTGAACAGGCTGTTTTGCAGGGAATGCCGAAGCTTGCCAAGGAACTCGGTATAAAACTGGTTGCCACAAACGATTGCCATTACATAGAGCAGGAACACGCGCTTGCCCACAATATTCTTCTTCTGCTTTCGGATAAAAACGCTACCGATTACAGGCAGCTTCGGTACGGAACCGATCAGGTTTATTTTAAATCTTCCGAAGAGATGAAAAAGCTTTTCAAAAATTACCACGGCGCTATTGAAAATACACTGGAGATTGAAGAAAAGATTGATGTCAATCTGGATTTTGAAGGGCACTATTACCCGGTGTTCCCGATACCTGAAGATTCTCCCGCCAAAACGTTAGACGATTATTTTGAACTATTGGCGCGCGAAGGCCTTCACAATAAAATAAAAAATATTACTACCGAAATTGAAGACAGGTTTAATTTTGAAATTGATACGATAAAGACAATGGGGTTTTCAGGATATTTTTTAATTGTGCAGGATTTTATTAATTCATCGAAGCGAATGAACATTCCCGTAGGGCCCGGAAGAGGAAGCGCCGCCGGCAGCATTGTGGCGTACGCGCTGGGTATTACAAACATAAACCCCATGAATTACAATCTCCTGTTCGAACGTTTTCTAAACCCGGCAAGAAAATCAATGCCCGACATCGACGTGGATTTTGCCGACGACCAGCGCGGTGATGTAATAGATTACGTTCGCCAAAAATACGGCACAAATTGCGTAAGCCAGATTATCACGTTTAACAGGCTTTCATCAAAAGCGGTAATAAGAGACGTTGCGCGCGTATTAAAAATTCCTATTCCAACTGTTAACAAAATAACTAAGTTTATTCCGTCAAAGTTTGGTAAAGTTTTCAGCATTGAGCAGTCGCTTAATGAAGTGCCGGAATTGAAGTGGGTAAAGGAATCGAAAGAACCGGACATACAAAACCTGATAAAATATGCAAAAGTTCTTGAAGGAATGAACCGCAATTCCTCAAAGCACGCGGCAGGCGTGGTAATTACTCCAAGCGATGTAAGCAACTATGTTCCGCTTGCCACTGCCGTGGGGCAAGGCGACCTTGTTACGCAGTACAACATGAAAGAGATTGAGGGCGCCGGCCTTTTAAAAATGGACTTTCTTGGTTTAAGAACTCTTACCATTATTCGCGACGCGCTTAAGCTGATTAAGAAAAATCATAACATAGATATCGATATTGACGAAGTTGCGCTTGATGATGAAAAAACATTTGAACTTTTTTCACGCGGGCAAACAACCGGAGTGTTCCAGTTTGAATCTGCCCCGATGAGAGAGTATTTAAAGAAACTGCACCCCGGCAGCTTAAGTGATCTATCGGCGATGAATGCTCTTTACCGCCCCGGCCCGATGGAATTTATCGACGATTTTATTGACAGAAAATTCGGAGTAAAAGCGGTTGAATACCTTCATCCTGTTTTGGAACCGATACTGAAAGAAACGTACGGTATTATTGTTTACCAGGAACAGGTAATTCAAATAGCGAATAAAGCCGGAGGAATGAGCCTTGCCGAAGCCGATATTTTAAGACGGGCAATGGGTAAAAAAGACCTTGCCGCAATGGCCGAACAAAAATTAAAATTTGTAGACGGTGCGGTAGCAAACGGTATACCTAAAAAAGCGGCAACGGAAATTTTTGAGGCGATAGATAAATTTGCAAACTACGGCTTCAATAAAAGCCACTCCGTTGCTTATAGTTTTGTAGCGTATCAAACAGCTTATTTAAAAGCGCATTACACTCCTGAATTTTTAGCGGCCAACCTTACAAACGAATTCGGCAACACGGCAAAGGTTACAACATTTCTTGAGGACTGCCGTAAACTTAAAATTGAAGTTATGCCTCCTGACGTAAACAATCCTTCCGTTTATTTTGATGTTGAAGACGGTAAGATAAGGTTCGGTATGTCGGCAATTAAAAACGTTGGTATCCCCGCCGTTGAAGAAATTAAAAGAGCAAGGCACGAACTTGGGCGTGATTTTACCAGCATATTTGATTTCTGCGCAAACGTGGATACGCGCATTGTAAACAAAAGAACACTTGAAGGATTAGTTGTTGCCGGCGCATTTGATTCGATTGAAAAAACCCGTGCAAGATTATTTGAGGCAATTGAGATTGCTCTGGAATTCGGGCACAAAACAAGAACCTCGGCGCTTGTTGCCGGGGACAGTTTATTCGGCGAGATTGAAGAATAAGTAAAAATTTCGGAACCCGCTTTGCCGGAAGTTACTCCGTGGTCCAACGAAGAAAGGCTTGCAAGGGAAAGGCAGGTAATCGGGTTTTACGTTACCGGCCATCCTCTAAGCAAATATGAAGTTGATTACAAATCGTTCGCAACCATTCACATGGGTGAAACGGAACAACTGGAAGAAACGGCCGTTGTAAAAGCGTGCGGCGTTATCACTTCGTTGAAAACCAAAATAGATAAAGCGGGAAAGACAATGGCCTTCTTTACGCTTGATGATTTTTCCGGCTCGTGCGAGAGTTTGATGTTCTCAAAAATATATGAAAAGAGCGGGCAGTATGTTCAGGAAGAAAAATGCGTGTTTATTATCGGGCGCCCGGAAAGCAGCGGCGACGCGGTAAAACTTCATATCGAAGAAGTTATTCCTTTGGAAGAAGCGAGAGAAAGATTTACGCAAAGTGTAAAAATTTATTTCGATACGGAAAAAAACAATCTTGAAAAAATATCTCAAATAAAATCCATCATGGAAAAACATAAAGGAAGCTTTCCGGTTTATGTTCACCTGGCCAATAAAACTCCGAGGCCGCGGTTATTTTTTCTTAGAGACTACCGTGTTGATATTGCGGATGATTTTTTAAACGAACTGAACGAACTGCTTGGCGAAGACTCGGTTATACTTACTAAAAAATAATTAGCTAATTAACATTCGTTTTATTTGAATAAAAATACAATCATTAAAAATCTTCTAAAAAATTTTTATTTGATTTTTTTCACATTCTGCCACTATACCGGGAATAGAACTTCAATAATAATTCATTATAGTTGTTTAACTATCTTCAATTTTGTAATTTTCTAACCTTAATTTTCAGATAAAACAAAAGGATTCAGACCAAATGAAAAGGGAAGAGAACCGCAAATATTGGGCTTTGGTTTTGGGAGCATCTTCGGGGTTCGGTGCAGCTTCGGCAGTAAAATTAGCTGAAGACAGTTATAACATATTCGGAATACATTTAGATCGCCAGGCAACAATGCCTAACGTTGAAAAAATTATCGAACAAATTAAATCTTTTGGTTCACAAGCAAAATTTTTTAATGTAAACGCTGCCGACGCGGTTAAA
>DAIERC010000053.1 GCA_027347125.1 Ignavibacteriales bacterium | reverse complement strand
TCGTACTTCTTAACTTCTTTAAGAATATATTCCGCAACCGCATGGGCTTGCGCTGGCTTTAATCCGGGGTTCGGCATAGGAGGATAGCCGGGGTTATTTTGTTTGGGATCAAGAATAAACGCGACCAGTTTGTCTACATCGCCTTTGTATTTAGGTAATGTTTGTTTATACGGAGGCCCAACAACCTTATGATCAAAACTGTGGCAGGCGGAACAAATATTTTTATATATTTCTTCACCGCTTATTTTAGGAACGTTTGTTTCACCGGTTAACTTTTGCATTGTTTGTTCAAAGTTGGCCGCCAGCACTACAGTTTGTTTTTGTGTAGCGTTTCCAACAGCAAGTTGATCTTTTATAATAACAGATAGTATAGCAAAAAGCAGCACAAAGAATATATGCCCGCCGTATTTGGCATCGGAGTTTTTATACATTACATATAAATAGTGATAGCCGAGAAATAGTAACAGCAGCGCTATTGTGCTGTATATAAACACCGAATAAGAAAGAGCACCATTTGGCAGCGTTATTAAATTTATTAATAAAAATACCGGCAATAAAATTGATCCGAATAACGTAATGTGAATACTTTTTCTTCTGACAAATTCTTTATAGTCGCCGGCTAAATCCTTTTTACCGCCATCCCATTTGAAAAAAACAAACAGCAGCGTAGCGCCGGTAAATGCAGCCGCCATTAAAAGAAAAGGTATAAACCTGGCAATAACATCGCCGGAAAACATTACCGCTAAAATATTTTTCTCTCCCCATTCTTCCGGATAATAAGCTGTTGATAGGCCGGCAGTAAAAAGCCATGTGCCTAGAAAAAGAAATGTAAAACCGAACCTGCCGGACTTAGTGCTTAAACTTTTACTTCCCGCTTTAAACCTTACTAATTCTTTCGCTACATGCTCGCTTGCGTTTTCCGGTTCTTTTACCGATTCAAATAATTCGCTGAATGTAAGCGAGTACCGGTAAGTGTAAATTAATATAAGTCCCACAATAACCAGGAATGTAGAACCCAAAAGATAACTTACAGTTGATAGATCGGTATTATGAAATAGCTGAACAAAAATTAAGACCGAAGTAATCAGCGTTAAAATACCCAGCACTATACCGGTGCTTTTATTTATTGTAACTATTTCAATAACATCTTTAGCAAAATTAAGATGAGTCTTATTGTTAAACCTTGATCCTAGCCCTTTATAATAAAGCGATAACGCAGTACCGCCCAGTACCATCGAGATAAAAGGAATAAACAAGAAGAAAATTAAAATAGCAATATAGTGCAGAAGTAAGAGATGCTCCGGCGACAGAGGTATTACTAATTTGTCAAGGAAATCCATTTAGTTTCTCTCTTTTTTCGATTTAATTAAATAACCAGTTTATCAATTGTTAAAAGGATTACAACAAGAACCGCAAAAAGATTTATATCTCTAAATGCGTACCTGAAAGATATTTTTCCTTTGCTTAAGTTTAACAGCTTAACCGAGTTCCATGAAAGCCACAGCCCTGAAACCAGAATTGTGTAATCAATAAAAACATTTTTAACTATACCGAACACCGGTATTAAAAAGCTTGTAACAACTACAGCGAGGATCCACATAAAAGTAATCCTGGCAAGTTGTTGTGAATTAAATATCTGCGTTAAAGTAGGGAAGCCTGCCTGTTCATAGTCGTGCCCGAATACAAGTAGCAACAGCCAGAAGTGCGGTATCTGCCAGATAAAAAAGAAAAACGCTAAAATTAACATTTGCGGATCGAGTAAGCTTCCGCCTGCGGCTACCCATCCAACCATCGGGGGCAACGCACCAACAAGAGAACCAGGTATTATTGCCAGTGCGTTTCTTCTTTTTAGCGGCGTGTAAATGCCGTTGTACCAAAGTAAATTTAAAAGGCCCAGGCCTAACGCCATTAACCCGGAGCCGATAAATAAAACCAGCGCACCGGTAAAAACAAGTATTAATGCCAACAACAAAGCGTTAGCCGCAGATATACGGCCTGAAGGAATTGGCCTGTTCTTAGTCCTATCCATCAACACATCGGTATCTCTTTCCTGGTAGTGATTAATAACCGCAGAGCCTGAAGATAATAACAAGATGCCTATAGTAGGTGCAATAATCGCGAAACTCATTTTACCCGCAGCCGCTATAAAACCGAATACAGTTGTTAAGGTAACAAACGTTGTTATGCGTAGCTTTGTAAGCTCCATAACGATACCTGTCATTTTCTTTAAACTTAAAGAAAAATTTTTCCTATCAGCCGTTTTTAATAAAACTGTTTCCATTTTACATACTTTTTTCAGATGTTGAACTATCTGCAGTAGAATCCTGTTTTTGTTTTTGTACCTGCTGTGTCATCCAGGCATTATACCTGTCCTCCGGCATAACAACAACCGCGCTGTACATATAAGAATGCCTTAGCCCGCAATACTCAGCGCACATAACTTCGTAAGTGCCTAGACGCATCGGCTGAAACCACGCCGTATTTATTCTGTTAGGAATTACATCCTTCTTCATTTTAAACGCGGGAACATAAAATGAATGATCGACATCCCTGGAATGAAGCAGAACTTTTACCGGCCGATTTAACGGCACGTATAAAGTATCGGACTCCACACCATTGGCATATTTATAAGACCAGCTCCACATTTGCGCATATACATCAACAACCATAGAATCCTTTGGTGCATCTGTCATCTGTTTGTACCCTGTCCATCCCATCCAGAACATAACAAGTACCAACAGAGTAGGAACTACAGTCCATGTTATTTCCAGCGGTATACTACCGTGAACATTAACCGCTTTTTTATTTCGTTTGCTGTTATACTTTACGACAAAAGTAATCATCAATACGGTAATAAGAACCAGGAAAAACACGCATACCGCAACAATAAAAATAAAAGTACTATCAACGGACTGTACAAAATTTGACGCGTCTGCAATCATATTTTTACCTTACATAAAAAGAATAATCTGTAAATAATAGAGTAAAGGAGATACATATAAATAATAGGGCAACAAATACGAAAACCTTGAACGATTTTTGTTCGCTTTTAAGATGCATAAATTCGGTTAGAACCAAATAAGATTTTATAACCGCAATAAGCAGTGCCACGGCAATACTTAATTTGCCGAAGTTAATGCCGGCTACTGTTGCGGTTAATCCGGTTAAGGTTACCAGTGCAAGCCAAACAAGAATATACATGCCGTAACCATGCTCTTCGTGTGCTTTGTTTTTCTCCATACTAATACCTCAAGTTATAAGATAGAATAACGGGAAAAGGAAAATCCAGATTATGTCTACAAGGTGCCAGTACAAGCCGGCTGTTTCCAGTTTCACATAATCATCCTTATTTATAATTCCCTTTATGGTAAGCCTAGTCATAAAGGCTATTAAACCCATACCAACCAGCACGTGTATACCGTGCAAACCTACCATAGAATAATAAAGGCCGAAATAGAGTATTTGTCCCGGCGGCTTATTTAATAATATAGCAGAACCCGGGAAATTACCTTTACGGAATTCGGCGCTCCATTCGATAAACTTGTTTACCATAAAGGTAATGCCGAACAAAATTGTTACAAGCTGGAAAAAGATGGAAAGTTTTCTGCTTCCTCTTTTAATGGCTGTAATTGAAAGCGCCATAGTTAAACTGCTTGTAAGAAGTATAACCGTGTTCATCGTACCGAAAAAAGTATTCATCTCTTTAGATGCGATGCTAAAATCATGCTGGTGCATAAAACGGTAAACCGAATACATTAAAAATAAACCTCCGAATAAAAGCAGTTCCGAGAAAAGAAAGAGCCACATCCCCATTCTGCTTCTGATATCGTCTCTATGCTCGTGCGCTTCAACGTGTACTGCCTGTGTACTCACTTTACCTCCTCTTCAATAGTAGCGGGTTCATTTTGTTTATATTCGTATGGGCCGTTAATAACGTCAGGTATATTTTCAAAATTTTCAAAAGTCGGAGGTGTTTCAACCGTCCATTCCAAAGTTTCTCCACCCCAAATATTTCTTTCCGTTATTTTTTTACCGTTGATTAATGATCTAAGCAAATTGCCCAGCATTAATACCAAGCCGATTACAAGTATCCACGAGCCTACGGTTGAAATAACGTGGTAAGTTTGAAACTGTGGTAAATAATGGTAAGATCTTCTCGGCATGCCCATCCACCCTAGAATAAAGAACGGGAAATAAAGTACGTTAAAGCCAACAAAGACGAACCAAAACGCAACCCGGGCAACTTTTTTATTGTACATTCTGCCGAACATTTTGGGAAGCCAGTAGTGCAGTGCCGCAAACAGCCCCATACCGGTTCCGCCGAATACAACGTAATGAATATGCCCGACAATGAAATAAGTATCGGTCAGGTAGATATCTACATTTAAAGCGCCTTGAATAATTCCGGTTAACCCGCCGATTGAAAAAAGAAAAATAAAAGCAAGGGCATACAACAAAGGCGCTTCCAATTCAATCGAGCCTTTATATAAGGTGGCGGTCCAGTTAAAAACTTTAATGGCGCTTGGTATTGCAACTACAAACGTAAGTAATGAAAAAACAAATTCGGCGGTATCGCTCATACCGGTAGCAAACATATGATGAGCCCACACCAGAGATCCGAATAATGCAATTGCCAAACTGGAATAAGCTATAAACTTATACCCGAAAATTGTGCGGTGCGAAAAGACCGGTATTACTTCGGATATTACACCCATCGCAGGCACAATTATTATATACACGGCCGGATGCGAATACATCCAGAACATATGCTGAAACAGCAGCGGATCGCCTCCGAGTGAAGGATCGAAAATACCTACGTGGAAAACCCGTTCTACAATTACCATCAAAAGCGTGATGCCGACAATTGGAGTTACTATAACCTGAATCCATGAAGTAGCGTATAACGACCATGCGAACAAAGGCATCTTAAACCACCCCATTTGTGGAGCTCTGATTCTATGAATTGTTGTAAGAAAGTTTAAACCTGTTAGTATTGATGAAAAGCCAAGTATGAATACTGCCGTAAGAGTAAAGATCATGTTGGTGCCTGTTCTAACACTATAAGGCACGTAAAAAGTCCAACCAGTATCGGCAGCGCCGCCCGGCAATATAAGAGAAAGCAAAACCAGTGTACCGCCGATAATGTATAAGTACCACGTTAACAGGTTTAACCTTGGAAACGCTACATCTTTAGCTCCGAGCATAATAGGAAGGAAAAAATTTCCAAATACCGCTGGTATAACAGGAATTACAACGATAAAAATCATAATTACGCCGTGAAGCGTAAAGAATTCGTTATATGCCTGCGGGCCAACAATAGTACCCTGCGGCGTTAACAGTTCCAGCCTTATTAAGAAACCGAGGGTAACACCAACAGCAAAGAAGCTGAGAATAGATATTAAATATAAAATGCCTATTCGTTTATGGTCGGTAGAAAGAATCCAACCCAAAAGCCCTTTATGTTTGCCCTCATACTCAAGATAGCTGGGTTCATGTCCGTTATGGTCTAATGCTATTGAATCGCTTGCCATAAAATTTAACCTCTATTTCCTTTCGAAGGATTTGCTTTTTTAATTATCATCAACACAGTAGAAATTGTAATTACACCGACAAAAAAAACCAAAGAAAAAACAAGAGCATCTTTTCCTTTAGGCTTAAAAGAAAAACAAGTTTGCAAAACTTTTGTAATTGTAGCCATCACTTTGCCTTTTGAAGTCTCCATAACGGCCATTTTGAAATCCGAATTAAGGATTGAAAAACCGCCGCGGTTAGAAAAACCAGGCTGAAGATAACGGCATATCTTACCGTTCTTATCAACAAATATTAAAACTCCTTTATGTAGATATCCGTTCCGCTGTTTAACATAATTAAAACCGGCCGCGTCGGTAAGTTTTGCAATGCTTAAACTATCTCCGGTAAAAAACCTCCACGCGTTATCAGGCATATCTTTATTTACCACAAGATAAATCGTATTCTTTTTCTGCATTGCCATTGCTGGCGTTTCGTTAGGATCTATGCTTATACTTAAAACATCGTAATCCTTACCAGGTTTCAAATCAGACTTTGCCACTATATCCGCAAGTTCAACCATAAGCGGTGTGCAAATGCCGGTGCAGCGATAATAACAGAAATCAATAATCGTTGGTTTATTTATGATATTCTTAAGAAGTATCTTTTTGCCGCTAGAATCAGTAAAGCTAAGATCTAAAGGAATTTTATCTCCAAGACGCTCTACAACATCAGCCTGATACTTCGTTTCACCGGCCAATAACTTATTATTA
>DAIERC010000498.1 GCA_027347125.1 Ignavibacteriales bacterium | reverse complement strand
TTCTATCGGCTATAATATTCGGGTTAGTGCTTTCTACGCGATCTGTTGTAGGATTGGTTTATGTTATTTATATATTATATTATTTTCGCAGTGAAATTAAGAACGGAATAATTTTTTCTTTAATCGCAATTGCTGTTTTTATATTGATACTTGTTCCCTTTGTAGCGTGGGATTACAAATCCTTTATTAACAACGGCCCGTTTGCAATACAGGCTTTTCTTGCCCATCTACCTATTTGGGTTTTACTGGCGGTCTTTGTATTTACAATTTATGCAGGATTGCTTGTCTCTAATATTCATGAAGTTTTTTTTGCAGCCGGTGTTGTGTTGTTTTTGCCGGTTTTTTTTTCAATGATTTTTGCAATTGCCGATGTAGGTTTTTATAAGGCAGTTGTAGGCGATGTATTTGATTTATCTTATTACGTGTTTTGCGTTCCGTTTTTGGTTATGGCAATAAGTGAGTATCGGGTTGCTAAACCGCTGGGAAAAATTTTGTTGAACAATTAATAAAAAACGGCATATCATAATAAAGATATGCCGCAATTATATTTATCATAAATAATTTTAGCTCATCAAAGCAGCAATTGCCGCGGTATTAACTATATCTTCCACGCTGCAGCCGCGGCTCAAATCAAAATACGGTTTCTTTAGTCCCTGAATAACCGGCCCAACCGCTTCGCATTTGCCTAAGCGTTGCGCAATTTTATAACCGATGTTGCCCGCATTCAAATCCGGAAATACAAGAACATTAGCCTGACCGGCTACATTGCTTCCGGGCGCTTTCCGTTTTCCTACAGACTCAACAATTGCCGCATCAAATTGAAGTTCCCCGTCAATTTCGAGTTCGGGTTTCTTTGCTTTAGCCAGCTTCAAACCTTCAATTACTTTGTCCACAAGTTCATGCGTTGCGCTTCCTTTTGTTGAAAACGAAAGCATGGCTACTTTTGGCTTTTCACCGGTAAGCTTTTCATGATTTATTGCCGTTGAAACCGCAATATCGGCAAGTTGAGCCGAATCAGGGTTAGGAACAACCGCGCAATCGGCAAAGCTGTATGTTTTATCCGGAAAAACCATCAAGAAAAAACTTGATACTGTTGAGATTCCTTCAGGCATTCCCACGCATAAAATGCCTGCTCTTAAAACATCGCCGGTAGAAGCTGTTGAACCGGCAACACTTCCGTCCGCAATTCCTTCGCGCACCATCATTGCCCCGAAGAAAAGATCGCGCTTCATGGTTTCTGTGGCCACTTCAGGCGTCATACCTTTTTTCTTGCGGAGTTCATAAAATGTATTTGCAAAGCCGGCTAGCTTATCAGATTTTTCCGGATCAATTATTTTAACTCCGGTTAAATTAACACCAAGCTTTTGCGCGCTAACTTTAATGGTTCCTTCGTTTCCAAGGGTAACAACGGAAACAATTTTTTCTTTCACTAAAATTTCGGCGGCTTTCAAAACTCTGTCATCGTGAGATTCCGGAAGAACAATCGTTTTATTTTTCTTTGCGGCATTCTCTTTAATGCTATTTAAAAGTGTATTTCCCATAAAAATATTTTCCTGTGTTAAGTAATTCAAGATTCGCTACAAAATTAAAAAATTTACCGGTTAGATATAAGGGATACGAATAAAAATTAAATTATTGTGAAGAGAATATCGTATAAAATAAGCCGCAAATTTTTTTGCCGTTTTCACAGAAACTTTGACTAAAAAGTGTATTTTAGATGAATAATTCTTTATTATTTAAGTCAAATTATATTATTGGTTCATTAAGTTACCGGTGCGTTTAACGTTGATTCTTGATGCGAAAACCTATAAATTCACATTCTTAATTTTATTATGATACAAGATAACTTAAAGATTGTACGTGAAAGAATAGAAAAGAAGTGTTTCGAATCCAAGCGGGATCCTTCGGAAATAACCCTGGTTGCGGTTTCTAAGAATTTCGGCATCGATGAAATTAATACCGTTTACAACGAAGGTGTTCGAGACTTCGGCGAAAATAGAGCGCAAGAGTTAGATAAGAAAGTATCTCTGTTTGAAAAAAAGGTTAATTGGCATTTTATCGGTACATTGCAGAGGAATAAAGTAAGGTTTGCCGTAAACTCGGCAGAATATATTCACTCAGTTGATTCTTTAATGCTTGCTTCCGAAATAAACAAGCACGCGGAAAAGTTAAACAAATTGCAAAAAATACTTATCCAGGTAAAAACTTCTTATGAAGAATCGAAAGCCGGTATATCAGATTACAGCGAGCTAAGAGATCTGGGATTTTATTGCAAAGAGTTTAAGAATGTTGAACTGATAGGTTTAATGACTATTGCCCCGTTAACCGATGACGAAAATGTTATAAGAAAAAGTTTTAGTTCTTTGCGAAAGATTAAAGACAGATTAAACGGCGATGGTTTGAATCTTACGGAGTTATCAATGGGAATGACTTCCGATTTTGAAATTGCCATTGAAGAAGGTGCTACGATGTTGAGAATTGGTTCCGCTATTTTTGGTGAAAGAGATTATTCAACAGATTGGAAGGAGAAACTATGAAAGTTTCCCCCTTTAGTATTAAAAAGCAGGAGTTTAACAAAACTCTTAGAGGTTTCGACAAAGATGAAGTTCAGGCCTTTTTAGATAAACTGGCCGATGAATTTGAAACCCTGCAAAAAGAAAACGACGCGCTTAAAAAAGATCTTGAACAGGCAAGCAATAAACTGGCCGAATTCAGGAGAATCGAAAAAAATCTCCAGGATACTTTACTCAAGGCGCAGGAGTCTTCCACAAAATCTATTGAATCTACAAAGAAGCAGGCCAGTTTAATGATTAAAGAGGCGGAAATAAAAGCCTCGCAGATTCTGGAAAAGGCAAGAGAAAATGCCAATGAAATTCGTAACGCCGTAATAAGCTTAAGAGAAGAACGTGATCTGCTGGTAGCAAATTTGAAAGCCATAATTAACTCGCAGGCTCGTCTTCTGGAAATGAAAATTGAAAATGTAAGCGAAGAAGAAATTAGCGTTAAGAAAACCGAAGAGCCGAAACAAATAGATATAGACGTTAACGAAATCGTAAATAAATTACTCTAACCAAATGGACAAAATTATTTCTAAAATAAACGAAACACTTGAAGTAATTCGTAAACATACAAAAGAAAACTACCCGGTCGGCATTATATTGGGCACGGGTTTGGGCGGTCTTGTAAAAGAGATAAAGATAGAGCATGAAATAGATTATTCCGAGCTTCCTCACTTTCCTTTATCCACCGTTGAATCACACAAAGGAAAATTAATATTTGGATTGATAGCAGGAAAAAAAGTAGTTGCAATGCAGGGTCGTTTTCATTACTACGAAGGCTATTCGATGCAGCAAATTACTTACCCCGTTAGGGTAATGAAATATCTTGGTGTTAACACGTTGCTTGTTTCAAACGCGTGCGGCGGCATGAATCCTATATACAGAAGAGGCGATGTAATGCTTATGGCCGATCATATTAATCTTTTAGGTGATAACCCTCTTATCGGAAAAAACCTGGATGAGCTTGGTCCAAGATTTCCCGATATGAGCGAACCATACAGCCATGAGCTAATTAAAATGGCCGAAGAAGTTGCGCTTGAGAACAAGATAAAATTACAAAAAGGTGTTTACGTGGCGGTTCCCGGCCCCAACCTGGAAACTAAAGCCGAGTACAGGTTTTTAAGAGCTATTGGTGCAGATGTGGTTGGTATGTCTACCATTCCCGAAGATATTGTTGCCAACCATATGGGAATGAAAGTTCTGGGTATAAGCATTGTTACGGATGAATGCTTTCCCGATGCGTTGAAGCCTGCAAACGTTGAAGAAATTATTGCGGCTGCAATGGAAGCCGAACCCAGAATGACGCTGGTTATGAAAGAAGTTATTAAGAGGTTGTAATGGAAGTAAAGAAACTACATTATTATTTGGTGCCGGCGTTGTTAGGGGTGCTTATGTTTGCCTCTAATTTCTTGAACACAAACCTGTTCAAGTTCGGTGAAAATAGTTTTGCGGTCTGGTTTGTGCTTTCCTTACTTTGTTTTGCGTGCGGCTGGTTCATAAATAAAACACTAGGCTGGCATTTCGGAGGAAAGGTTGTCTTCGCAATAATTATTGCCGCAACAATAATCAGCGTGTTGATGATTTCATTTTTCCGCGATTATTTCGCCGCTACCGAACTTCTTACTGAAAATCTTATTCTTTACAGCTTAAGAAATATTACTCTAGGCTCAATGGGCTTCTTCGGTATGGCTGTTGTTGAAATATTTTCATTCCAGAAAGAGCTGCTTGTAATGAAAGAGAAATTAAAAATCTATGAAAGCGTTTCACCGGATTTGAAAAAAGAGGCCGAACTTGAAATAAGAGAAGCCAAGTTAAAAGCACAAAAAATTATTACCGATGCTGAGTTGAATGCAAAAGATTTGTTTTTAAAAAAGGAAAGAATTGAAAAAGAGCTGAAAGAATTTATTCATGCCGAAAAAGAATTGATTAAAAAGTATGAAAACATTTGATATAAAAATTTCTAAAAATTAAAAATTGCTGTAGTTACATGTTCAAACAAAACATTGAAAAAATAGGTTACCCTGAAATAGAAGAAAAGATTTTAAAGTTCTGGCAGGACAATAAAATTTTCGAAAAAAGTATTTCATCTAGAGACGAATCAAAATCATTTACCTTTTATGAAGGCCCTCCGACAGCTAACGGTAAACCCGGAATACATCACGTTATGGCCAGGGCGCTTAAAGACCTTGTATGTCGTTATAAAACCCTTCAAGGATATAGGGTTGAAAGAAAAGCCGGCTGGGATACCCACGGTTTGCCCGTAGAAATTGAAGTTGAAAAAAAGCTCGGCATCAAACATAAAAGCGAGGTTATTGAGTACGGAATAGAAAAGTATAACCAGGCCTGCCGCGATTCTGTTTTTACTTATCTCGATTTATGGGAAAAGATGACCGTGCGTATGGGTTACTGGGTTAATCTCGATTCGGCTTATATTACTCTTGATAATAATTATATCGAATCCGTTTGGTGGGCCCTAAAAACCATGTTTGATAAAGGGCTTATTTACAAGGATTATAAAATTGTTCCGCAAGACCCAAAATCTGAAACCGTGTTATCTTCACACGAGTTGGCTCTTGGCTACCGCGAAACAAAAGATCCTTCCGTTTATGTTTATTTCAAAATAAAAAATTCCGATGACCGCTTTCTTGTTTGGACAACCACGCCGTGGACGCTTATTTCCAACGTTGCTCTTGCAGTAGGCAAAGATGTTGACTATGTTAAAATAAAATTAAATGATAAGGATATAATCCTTGCAAAAGAACGCCTTTCGATTATTGAAGGAGAGTATCAAATACTTCAGGAAATGAAGGGAAGCGAACTTGAAGGTATTGAGTACGTACAATTATTCGATTACATCAAAGTAGATAAAAAAGCTTTCTTTGTTACTCTTGGCGATTTTGTAAGTACCGAAGACGGTTCAGGCATTGTTCACATCGCGCCCGCATTTGGTGCCGATGACTACGAGCTTTCTAAAAAATATAACCTGCCGATGCTTCAACCTGTTACGCGCGGCGGTTTGTTTACCGAAGATGTAACTGATTTTAAAGGACAATTTGTTAAAGATGCCGACAAAGACATCATTATAAAACTGAAAGAAGAAGGCAAGCTTTACAAAAAAGAAACTATCGTTCACTCTTATCCTTTTAGCTGGCGGCATGAAAATGTTCCGGTTATATATTATGCGCGCGAGTCTTGGTTTATAAGAACTACTACAATTGCCGACAGAATGGTGGAACTTAATAAAACCATTAATTGGCAGCCGCCGGAAGTAGGCGCCGGACGTTTCGGTAACTGGCTTGAAGAAAATAAAGATTGGGCTTTGTCCAGAGACAGATTTTGGGCTACTCCGTTACCAATCTGGGTTTCTGAAGACGGCGATATGATTGCCATCGGCAGTATAGCCGAACTTAAAGAAGGATTTATTGAAAAAGACGGTAAAAGAATTTCCGTTAAAGAACTTGATTCCATTGATCTTCATAAACCGTTTGTAGATCAAATTTTATTCGAGAAGAACGGAAAAATTTATAAAAGGACTCCCGAACTTATAGATGTTTGGTTTGATTCCGGCTCGATGCCTTTTGCACAATATCATTACCCGTTTGAAAATAAAGAATTGTTCGAAAAGAAATTTTCGCCGGCTGATTTTATTTGCGAAGGTATTGATCAGACAAGAGGATGGTTTTATACATTACATGCAATTTCTACAATGCTGTTCGACAGAGTTGCATTTAAGAATATTATCGTTAATGAATTGATACTCGATAAGAACGGCTTAAAGATGTCAAAGTCTAAAGGAAACAGTGTCGATCCTTTCGAGTTGTTTGCCAAATACGGCGCCGACGCAACCCGCTGGTACCTTGTAACAAACAGTCCGCCGTGGCGCCCTACTCTTTTTGATGAAGAAGGACTTGTTGAAGTACAAAGAAAATTTTTCGGTACGCTGGTTAACACGTATTCGTTTTTTGTACTTTACGCAAACATAGACGGATTTAAATTTGAAGAAAACTCCGTTAAGTATGAAGACCGCCCTGAGATAGACAGATGGATTATATCTAAGCTGAACACGCTGGTAAAAGATTATGAAATGATGATGGATGATTACGATGTTACAAGAGCCGCCAGGGCAGTTTCGGACTTTACAATCGATCATCTTTCAAACTGGTATGTAAGAAGATGCAGAAGACGTTTCTGGAAATCGGAGATGAACGAAAATAAATTATCGGCATATCAAACATTATATGAATGCTTAATAACGGTATCAAAACTAACCGCACCGTTTGCTCCTTTTATCTCAGAAGAAATTTATCAGAACTTAAACGGCGTAACCCAAAAAGAAAAATACGAATCGGTTCACTTATCGGAATTCCCGAAACCGGAATACTTCGATAAAGAACTTGAAGACAAAATGGAAATTGCACAAAAGGTTGTTTATCTTACACGTTCGATGAGAGCAAAGAGCAATCTAAAAGTGCGCCAACCGCTTCAAAAAATTATGGTGGTGGTTGAAAAATCGAAGCGCGAGACACTCGGCAAAATGAAAGATGTAATTCTTGACGAAGTAAACATAAAAGATATGGTTGTGTTGAACGACGATTCCGAAATCGTAAATAAATCTGCTAAAGCTAATTTTAAATCCATCGGGCCTAAATTCGGTAAAAAGGTTAATCCGGTTGCCAACGCAATTAAAGAACTTGGCAAAGCCGAAATTTCGATGCTCGAGGCAGGCAACGAGGTTAAGCTGAATATTAACGGCGAGGAATTTACAATCGCAAGAGAAGATGTTGAAATTATCGGTTCAGAAATTACCGGCTGGGTTGTTGAAACTGAAGAAGGTGTTACTGTTGCCTTAGATACCGAATTAAGCGATGAGCTGATTGCCGAAGGGCTGACAAGGGAGTTTGTAAATAGAGTTCAGAATATGAGAAAAGACGCAGGGTTTGATGTTACCGATAGGATTAAGATTAATTTTGAAGGCAGCATTAAACTTGTTGAGGCAGTAAATAAATTTAAAGATTATGTTTCTAACGAAACACTTGCAGAAGAATTTACTAACGATAAAAAATCAAACAACGGTTTTAAACAAGAATGGAAAATAGGGGAGCTTCAATGCTCCATCCAAATTGAAAAGGTTAAATCCTAAAACAAGGAGACCCAAAGATGGCAAAAAAATCTACTACTAAAAAAACTGTAAGTAAAAAATCTTCCCCAAAGGTTTCAAAGCCGAAAGCTGCCGCCGGGAAAAAGGCGCCGGCTAAAGCATCTAAAAAAGCGACAGGCACGGCTGTTAAAAAAACAGTAAAAAAAGCTCTGGAAATAAAAAAGGTTACTAAAGCAAAGAAAATAATTAAACCGAAAACTATTGAGAAAAAGACAGGAAAAAAGATCAGTATGCCAAGAAAGAAGAAAATCGAAGAGGTTAAACCAGTTGTAAATGAAGTACAAACCGCTGCCCAGGCGCGGACAAAAGCAATTGAAAAAATCAAAGGTTACCGAAAAGAAGATCTAGAAAATTTTAGACAAATTATTTTAACAAAACGTGATGAAATTCTGGAACAACTTCAGAATTTGAAAGAACAAATGTTAGACCCTACTACCGGTGAATATATAAATGAAAATTCGCCGTATTCTCTCCATATGGCCGAGCAGGGTACCGACGCAATGGAAAGAGAAAAAACTTTTCTTTACGCGCAAAGAGAAAATAAATTTTTAGGATATCTTGAAGACGCTTTGAAAAGAATTGATGCCGGAACTTACGGCATTTGCCTGGATTGTATAGACGAGCCGCAACATTTGTGCGAAACGTGCCCGTTAATTCCGAAGGCCAGGTTGGAAGCCGTACCGCACAGCCAGTTATGTCTTCCCATGAAGCAAAGGCAGGAAAAAAGATAGTATCGTGTTAGTGTTGTAATTGATTTAGATGATCCGGTTAATTATGTAAAAATAGAAAGATGAAGGGAGTTTGTGAGAGTATTGTTTGTTTCGTTCATGGTATTATTTATAGACCAGCTTTCTAAATTATTTGTTAAAGGTTTTTCAATACCGTTTTTAAATTTGAATTTTCAGGGCATGTATGTGGGGCAAAAGATACCGCTGCTGGGTAATCTTTTTGACATAACCTTCGTTGAAAACCCCGGTATAGCCTTTGGAATAGATTTCGGCGGATCATTTAAATTATTAATCTCCATCTTTTCTTTACTTGCCAGCGCTGGCCTGTTTTTCTATCTCTTTAAGTACAGAAATAAAATATTTAGTCTTAGACTTTCTTTAGCGCTTATTTTCGGCGGCGCTATGGGTAACATGTTCGACCGGATATTTTACGGCGTAATATACGGGTATGCGCCTTTAATGCACGGTAGAGTTGTCGATTTTTTTAACTTAAGATTTTTTAATCTTTTTATATTTGACCGGTTGTTTGGAAATTATGTCTTCAATATTGCTGATGTAGCGGTTACAGCAGGCGTAATACTGCTTTTGTTCTCGTTGAATCGGCAAAAGGAAATGGAGTTGCAGGAACAACCCGAAGTTTTAGAAACCATATTAGCAGAAAACAAGGAATAGATTGAGAATAATTTTTGTATCGCTTGCTGTTGTAATTGCCGACCAAATATCCAAACTGCT
>DAIERC010000491.1 GCA_027347125.1 Ignavibacteriales bacterium | reverse complement strand
AGCTGCTTCTATAGATTTCGACTTACAGCATTATATGAACCAAAACCTTATCATCGTTGTAAGAGTTGCTCCGCCTTCGGATTTATACGAAGTTGGCAACCCTGATGATTTTTTAGTAGAATATTTAAATGATATAGTTACGGTTGTAGAACAGTACCAGCCTAATAAAATTGTTTTCGACGAGCTTACTCCGTTTATAGGTTTTAATAATATCAATCTTTTACAGGATGTATTTGCCCATACGGTTGAAGCCATTGAAGAAAACGGCATAACAAGTTTATTTATTTTAGGTGATCCGGCCACACCGGTAGCAAATTCCATTGTAGATGCTCTGGCAGCTTACTCAACCGGTGTTATTTATCTGCAAAAAACTGAAAATGAAATTAATTCAGCCCAGGGCGGGGTAATGACAATTACTCCAAACATCGGCCATACCGAAGGGCAATTTAGAGCTAATTATTTTATTGAACCCTATAAAGGTATTACTGTAGATTTTCAACCTAAAACTTCAAACCATACATTTCAGGCTTCGCCAAAATCTAGCACGGATATCAGATATAAATCCCTGGCCGATATTGATGTTCCTTCTGAAAATTATTCCTTCTCGAATTTTTATTCAATAAATGATTTTTATTTGATATTGAATAACCAGATAGCTTTGTTCAAAAGCACCGGACAGGTCTTCACAATAGTATCTTTCAGGCTTGAACAAGCTGCCGAAAAAATGGGACTGCTTACAATAACCCAGCTTCAAAACGCAATTCGGTTGGCAACCGATAAAAAAGATAAAATTTGTGTACTAAGCAACAAGGTTATTGTTCTTGTAACTAAAGAAGATCAAAAAAGCGCTAATAGTTTAATTGCGAAGATAAAAAGCAATTTGCCTAATAACGACCCCAACTATCTTAAAAACGTCATACAATATATTTCCGTTTTTGCCGTTAAAGTTGATGAAACAATTCAGAACGCGGACGATATATTCCAGCAATTAATGGATGATGAGCCTAAAGAGAAAAATAAATTAGGATTTTATTAATAGAAAGCTCTGATGAAAAAGATAGTAATAACCCTATTCGTTATTTTCCTTTCTGCCGCAGGCTGTTTTTCCGTAAAAGCCCAATCTACTGTTGATGCCATGAAAATGGAAGCTCAAAGAGAAATGAATGTTGGGCGTTACGGTGAGGCGATAGACCTGTTAAACAAGTATATCGCAGCTCATCCGCAACAACCAGAAGGCTATAACCTAAGGGGGCTTTGCTATGAGAAAAGACAGCAGTTTGAGCTTTCGGTTTACGATTACCGCTCTGCCAGAAAACTTGCGCCGAACAATAAAGAAATTAATGCCAACTTAAGCAGGGCTACCAACACCTGGTACACCTTGCTGTATAATAATATTGAAGGCTATAGAAGAGAGATTGCAATAAATCCTAAAAACCCGGATAATTATCTTGAAATAGGAAAAGCATATAAAAACCTGGGGGAGTGGGCTGTTGCCGAACAATGGTATGATAAATATTTAACCATGACGCACGCCTCTTCCGATGAAATTATAAGATATTCTGAAATTCTGGCCAAGACCAATCACATTGCTAAAGGCTGGCCTATCTTAAAAAGATATACGGAAGAATATCCAAACGACCAGAGGCTTTGGTCCAGGTATGGGTATTTTTCTTTGTGGCTCGGCAAAAACAAAATTGCAATTGAAGCTTTTGAGAACTCTTTAGCGTTGAAGCCGTATTTTAAGGAAGCAATGGACGGTCTTGATCAGGCTAGAGGGAAGGGGTATGTATATACTATAAATGATACTTCGGTCTATAAACGTTATAATTACGGCTTACCTCAAGTTCAACCGGCTTATGTTTATCCGATTGATAGGTACTATAAAATGCTAAAAAGAAATCCTGCTGATAATGATACAAGATTAACTTTAATAAAGGCTTTGTATAAAGCAAATCGTTTTGAAGAAGCTGCGCAGCAGCTTAAAATATTGAAAAAGAATATTGGGATGCAATGAAAAAAATAATATTAATTTTTCAATTATTAGTCTTATTTTTTAGTCATGCGGTTATTCAAGCGCAAAATAAGTCTGGTATTGATTCCGCAGAAGTGGCTAGATTATCTGCTCAAGTGGATAGTGCAAAAACAATTGTTTATATGCAAAGGATTGAGGAATATAAAGTAAAGCTTGCGCAGGATTCCACGAATAAAGATGCAGTAATAAATTTAGGACGTTACTATTCAGCGCTTCAAGATTACGATTCGGCTTTAACTATATATGCGAGTTATTTAAATAGGTTCCCTGATGACCAGGAGGTGCTCTTCAAGTACGCACTTGCACAAGCTGACAATAGAGATTTTTTCAAGGCTCAGGATAAAATGAGGATTCTATTAAAAATGGATCCTCAAAACTTAAAATATCAATTGTTTATGGGACAGCTTGATGTTTGGATCGGACAAAATTTAGATGAAGCAAAATCCTATCTCCAAAATGTGCTGGCCAAAGATCCGAATAATCTTAGCGCACTTGTAGCGATGAGTTCTCTAAGCATGCAGCAAAATGATTTTACTGCTGCCGAAAATTATATGGCACAGATTAAAACAATTGATTCGGAAAGCCCTGAATTAAAAACTTTGCAAAGCGCGCTTACTATGAATAAGTTCAGATATAAACAGGAAAAAAATTATGCCATATTAGCAAAAGCGGAAGCTCTTTATGCCGATCATAAATGCAGCGAAGCATTGCCCATGTATGAAGAGTTCCTGAATAACTCCGATCAGAATACAATAATTGAAAAAGAATATGCGGATGTAAACGCTTGCGCCGGCCAATACCAGAAAGCTATTGATATATATACCGACATATTGAACAAAGGTTATGATGTTAATGTAGATTATTCCAGGGCTTCAACATATCTGGCTATGGGAGATTCGGTTAACGCGCTTGCCTCTTTTCAAAAATTAGTAAAAGAGAACCCGGATGATTTTAACATGAACTTAAATCTAGGCGATGCGTATTTTAGAATGCACGAATACAACAAGGCCGAAGATGTGTATGATAACATGAAGAGTAAAATGCAGCTAGACTCTTCACAGATTGCAATGGTTGACCAAAGATATAAATGGATGCCTGTAACAGGTTTCAGAGGTATTTTATCTTCGTTCCCAACATATACTTTGTTAACACCTTATGCGTCTTATTATTCGGATAACCTCGGGATCAGGAACAATATTCAGG
This sequence comes from Ignavibacteriales bacterium, assembly GCA_027347125.1. Taxonomy (GTDB): domain Bacteria; phylum Bacteroidota; class Ignavibacteria; order Ignavibacteriales; family Ignavibacteriaceae; genus FEN-1297. Next base: position 9,473 of record DAIERC010000491.1, on the reverse strand, counting down.
GTTTGCGCGTTGATTTAGGACTTACAACTTTTCTATCAATCGGCGCCGAAGGGTTTAGAACCAGCCTCTCTTCAAATGTTGCGCAGTTGAATGTAAATTCAATAAGATGGGATTTAACATTTAGGCTTACGGAAAATCTGCTGTTCGGAATTAATTTCGGAAACAGTTACTACGGCAATAATTATACGCAGCCTATTGCCGATGTTTACGCCAGAACCGAAATAGCTAATAACTACGCGGTATACGCAAATTATTCAAAACTAGACGCTTCGCAGATCATCTATTCTCCTTATTTAATTAATTTTAGAATAAACGCAGATATGTTTAGGCTGGGCGGATATTATCAAACTAAATCCGGCGTAAGGCTTTCAGCCGACTACAGCAATTTCAACTTTTCCGATGGCAATAATGGTTATAATTTAGCGTTCAGGATTGGTAAATATTTCTATCCGGATTTTATGATGGGGTATGAATATGTTACTACGGGTTTCAGAACAACATCCTTATTATACTATTCACCTTCGTCTGCCGCTTCTCATAATATTTTTGCCGATTGGGATATTGTAAAAGACACTTCTTTAACTGTTACCATCGGAGGATTAATTGGTTTTATAGCAAACAGCAATTCAATCTTGCGCCAGGGTTATGCGGCTGCAACCTGGAGAATTATCGATAGACTTACGGTTCAAGCAAGGTTAACAGGCGGCGGAAGTTTTCAAAACGTAGTTGGGTATAGTTCCTTCGGCGTTAGCTTAAGCGCCTATTGGACGTTGTAGAACTTATCACATATTCTTACTCCAAAATATATTATAGTCTTAAGTGCTTTTTGTGAAGTTTTAAAGTTAGGTTGTGTGAATTATCGAATCTTTGTTTTGAGGGAAATTTTGCCGTGCATATTTAAGAAGGCAATATAAAGCAGATTTGATATCGAATGCGGAAGCAATAGTCTCTTTTATCCATTTACATCTAATTCCGGGTTAAGTAATTTCACCGGGAAATTGCTTCGTTTCATTGTAGATGTAAAAGAAGTAAAATCGTATGAATTCATATTGGCAAATGTTGATTAAAATTGATACATGTAAAACATTTTATCCTAAACTGTTACACTTATATTAAATAATTTATCCGATTCTTTAACCTAATCAGCCTTTACAGATGGCATTATAATTGACAAATGGATAAAAAACAAAAGAATCTCGGCAAATGAAATTAAATCAAGAAATAAAAAGAGCTTCAATTATTCTGAATAACACGGAGCCGGAACACAAAGTAGAAGAAAAAGAAAGAAAATACCTTCGCAGAATTTTTACAACCGGTATAATTTCTCTTTTATTAGTGCTTATTATTGTTTACACACTTCCGTATACTGTATTGTCGGTTAAGTCTCTGCTCGAATACGCTACTATTGTTGCTCTTGTAATATTCTTATTTATTTTGTTATTCAGATACTTTGCTATTCTTGTATTGGCATACTTGTATGTTAATCAATATACATATACGGCGCCAACAGGCGGTTACTTTCCGTTTGTGTCTATTTTAGTCCCTGTTTATAATGAAGAAAAAGTTGTTGCCGATTCTATAAAATCTCTTCTTGAATTGAATTATTCGAATTATGAAATTATTATAATTAACGACGGCTCTTCGGACAGAACCAAACAAGTTGCCGAGACACTTGTAGGTTACCAAAAAGGGAAGTACTCCGATGTAAAAGTATCGTTAATTAATAAGCCTAACGGCGGTAAAGCTAAAGCTCTTAACGCAGGCATAAAATTATCCAAAGCAGAAATTGTCTTATGCATGGATGGCGATTCGCAACTTTCTGCTGATTCGGTTAAACTGGCTGTTCGTCATTTTACAAATCCGGAAATAGGCGCGGTTGCCGGCAATGTAAAGGTTCTGAACAGAGGAAAATTATTTACCGATTTGCAGGCTCTTGAATATATCGAAGGCTTGAATATGGCACGTAGCGCGCAAAGCTTTATTCGTCTTGTAAATATAATTCCCGGCCCGATCGGTTTCTTTAGAAAAAAAGCTATTGAAGAAGCTGGTTATTATTCCAGCGATACCTTTGCCGAAGATGCCGATTTAACATTAAAAGTATTAGCCAACGGCTGGAAAATTTATTACGAACCTAATTCTATTTCGTTTACGGAAGCCCCGGCCAAGCTTCAGCAATTATTGAAACAGAGATACAGATGGACACGCGGAATTATCCAATCCATCCGTAAACACAAAAAATTAATGGTTAACCCGAGCATTAATTTTGGCGATACGTTTATACTTTGGACTATGTTTTACGAAGCCTTAATTTGGCCGGCAATGAATATTGCTGCTAATTTGTTCTTTATAATTGCAGCGTTAGCATTCGGTTTTTCTTCACTAATCTTTTTCTGGTGGGCTGGTTTGGCTCTATTGGATCTTGTTACCGCGTTATACTGCGTGGCCGCCGAAAAAGAAGAGTTTCGCCTGGTCGGTTACTCGTTAATATATAGAATGTTTTTTATCCTTATAATAGATATTTGTAAAGCCATGTCTACCGTAGAAGAATTCCTGGGAATAAAAATGACCTGGGGAAAATTGGAGCGGGTTGGTACTGCTAAAGCGTAATTTATATTATTTAATTTGAGAGGTTTTGTATGGAACTGATTCCTATTCTATCAACAATTATTCTGGTGGCAACAATAAGTACGTTTATGCTTGCTATCGGGGCATATATTCTCTACAAAGTTAGAGAAAGAAAAGGCCAAACCGCAATAGTACCTCAGCCTTCTGAGGTAAAAGCCGAATTGGTTACTCCTGCGGCAGCTCAAGCAGCAAGACCTGTTGAACAGGAAAGAATTATTCAGCAGCCGATTTATATAGAGCAGCAGCCTATTCCGGCTTTCCAGAGGCAGCCGATAATTATTGAACAACAGGTTCCGGCACAACCTAGATTTTCTCCCCAACCGCAGCCGTATCCTTCTTACAGGCAGCAACAGGCACAAGCTCCCTCTCAGCAACGAGCTCAATATTCAGAAGCCGGTTATGTGCAAAGAACTGTGCCTGGGCAAAATTATAAAAATCAAACACAGGCAGAAAAACAGTTTAAGGATTCCAAATTTCTAAAATACACAGCCGAAGGCTACGTTCCGGCTAAAGAAGATAAAGATGCAGGAGCATTAAAGTGGCGGTAACAGCAAAAAAAAGAGGCGGGATCAATCAAGGTCTCATTCTTCTTAGCGGCCTGGTTTTTCTTATTGGCTCTATTTTAATTTACCTTTTCATTCTAAGAGGAGTCTTTGGGAAATTTAACGCGGCCGAACTTTTGCCGAATACACAAACTATAAAAAATTTGATGTATGGCGAAAAACCTACCATAGCCATACTATATTCTAAGTACACAGAGAACATGCTTCCCGAAGGCAGCACCTGGGAAAGCGACAATATAAATACTTGGAAGAAATTCCTATCTTCTGCAAAATATAATTATGATGTTATTGCCGATTCCACAATTGAACTTGGGCTTCAATACAAATATAAACTGATTATCTTGCCGGGATCAAAATCTCTTAGCGATAAAGAGATTATGGAATTGAAAAAATATATTAATAGCGGAGGAAGCATTTTTGCCACTAGCGGTACAGCTACTTATTCTAGCGATGGAAAATGGAGAGGCTGGGATTTCTTTTCCGAAGTTTTCGGTTTAAAATTTACAAAAGAAATCTCGAGGGATGAACTTACAAAAATTCATACTTTGCGCGGAGGGCTGCCTATTACCGCAAATATTCCTGCCGGTTATCCGCTAAGAGTTGCAACATGGGACAGGCCGATGTCTGTTGAAGTGCTTGACCCGAGAACAATACAGGCAAGTTTCTGGTATAACTACCGTTTGCAAGAAGGCCTATCTAGAGAACAGATTAAGAAAAGTGCGGGCATAGTATACGGAACTTACGGCGCGGGCAGGTTTGTTTGGATGGGTTTTGAAATCAACTCGGTTATTGGCGTACAGGAAGATTATATCTTTTTTGATAGACTTTTTAACAACAGCATGAATTGGCTAACATACCAGCCTATAGCTTTTGTAAAAGACTGGCCTTCCAGTTACAGCGCTGCAGCGGTTATTTCGCCTGAACTTTCTAAAGATGTTACCGATGTAAATAACTTGCTGCCTATACTGCGGAATGAAAAAGTTCCGGCAACATTTTTTGTGGACCCTAGCGTAGCTGACAATAATAAAAACTTGGTGAAATCATTAGCGGCGTACGGCGATATTGCTTCATTGGTAGATATAGGATATTTAACATCGGTTAACGATACTGTTAATACTCTTAATGATTATAATACACAGTTTGATAAATTAACCTCCGCCAAAAAAGAACTTGAATCTATTACAAATTCCAGTGTAATCGGGTGCATGCCTTACTACGGGCTTTACGATCAAAATACCGTGCAAGCATTAATTAGAGCCGGTTACAAATATGTATTTACCGATTCCTTAACGGATAGGTCTGTTCCTAAAACAATTATTAGAGGAGATAGCCTTATTGTAGGCATGACCAAAACGGCACGCGACGACTATGAAGTGATTAGAGATTTCGGTTTGACCGATCCAAATTTTCAATTCTATACTTATCAGGAAGATGTAGACCGTGTACTTTTTGAAGGCGGTTTATATATTTTCAAGATGCACCCGGAATACCAGTGCAAACCTGCCAATGTGGGTGTGGTTAAAAAAGTTATAGCTGATATGAAAAAGAAAAATTATTGGATTACAACCGCTTCCGAAATTGAAAATTGGTGGGCAAGAAGAAACTATGTTGAGGTTAGGGTTACTAGAAGAGGCGATACAAGGGTTGTGCTGGTAGTTTCTAACCCGGGTTCGCAAATGGTAAACGGACTTGTAGTGCAACTTGATATGAATCAGGCTGCCAGTGATATAAAAATGACTTCTGAAATTATCGGAACGAAACTGGCAAAGTTTGATTATGATAAACAAAAACATGTGCTCTATATATACATAAATAATCTTGAAGCAGGCGAGTCGCGTACTTATTATCTCGATTACAATAAACCTAACGCGTAAAAGAATATTACCTAAAATAAAACTTTGTTAATAGCGGCGGAGTTCGCCAATTCATAAGGATAAGCTAAATTCGACCTTTGAAGTTCAATAAAATGTGGGTAAAAAAAAACAAATATCACTTCTCCAATAATTCCGGCATAAGAAATTATGCCGCCTCCGGTGCGCTAAATAAATTTATCCTTCCCGTTAAAAATATTTTCGCTGCTGTTATTTTTTTGTTCTTGTCTTTATATCTTTTAGGATGCACCGATCTATTCTCAAATCCGTCGTCTCAATTAAGTTTAAATGATAGGATCAAGGTAACAATAAACAATCCGGTTGCAAATGATACAATCGGTTTTTACGGCACAAATATTAGCTACAATCTTAAGACAGACGTAGGTATAAACTTTATAGAACTTTATGTAAACGGTGTTATCAACAAGTGGAACCCGCCAAATAGTGACGGCTCTCAGCCAACCATCCCTTTAACGGTCGATTCAGCAATGATAGGGCAGCGTATAAGTTATTTTATGGTTTATTATGATAAAGACGGTTTGTGGACGGTTAGCGATACTATAAAAAATGTTTTAATTAAAGATGTAACACCTCCTCCTTATAAACCGTACGGAGTAAGTTTGCTGCATGTATCTTCCGGTGTAATGAATATTTCATGGAATGATAGTACCCAAAGATATTCTCCCGGTTTTGAGATATGGAGAAAAGTAGGTTATTACGGCCACTTCGTTCTTTATTTATCGGCTGCGCCGGGTTCAACAAACATTAACGACGACAACTATGTTGATACCACGGTTTATTACTACACTGTAAAGGCTTTAAATAAATACGGCTATGCCTTTAGCGATACGATAAATACTTACGGTGCCGGTGCAACGCATTCAATTGCGCCGCCTACTAATGTGCAATTAGTAGCCGGCAGTTATAATGTAGTGCGGGTTACGTGGGTAAATAATATTCAGAAGGAAAATTATCTTAAAATTGAAAGACGTTACCCATGGTCAAGTTTTGAAAAGATAGGAACCGTGGTAAAGGGAAGTACTGCATTTACGGATAGCGCAAACGGACTGGTTCCAAATCAAACATACATTTACAGAATTAAAGCAGTATCAAGCAACGATTCGTCATGGTCGAACGAAGAATCGATTGTTACCCCATCTCAGCAGTAATTCTTTTAAAAAACGGGAAAAAGAATATGGCTCGTAAAATAAATAGCGCTCTATTCAACACGTTGAATGAAACAATTCATTTTCCGTTTTTGGTTTTGGACAACAAGGGAAATATTTTATCAGTAAATAACAATGCCAAAACTTTATTTTCTTTAACCCCCGGTGATATTAATTTTTTCGAAACGCTTACAACCGAAACCAACACGGTTATTAATGATTTCATCGAATATTCTTACGAGAACAAAACAAATAAAACTGATAACATCTTTTTCTCGCTTAAAAACGGAACGGAGTTTAACGCCAGAATTATTGTAAGCACATTTAAAGATGACGACGAAATTATAGTATTTATTTCAATTTACCCGCAAGACAATAAAATTGAAGTAAACGGCATTACAAATCTTCAAATAAAATCTGCCGATATAACAACCGTAATTAAAAACCGGGAAATACTAAAAATTATTGACGAGATAAAATCGCTCTACCCGTTCACTTTTATCGGACGGGAAAGAATATTAAAGATTGTTAATCAATTTGACGAATTATTCTGGATAAAAAATATAGACGGCAATTATATTCTGGTTAACAACAAACTTGCCTCCGGGCTTGGGCTAAAACTATCGCAGATTGAAGGCAAACCGGTAGAATCTTTTTTACAACCTTACTTAATCGAATTTACAAAAGCAGTTGATAAATATATCCGGGATACTGTTAATTGTATTATTATGGAAGGAGTGCCGGTTTCCGGTTTGGCTATCGATGACGGTTATCAAACAGTGCAGGTGCCGCTTAACGATGCCGACAATAATGTAATAGCCATAATAGGAATCGGGCAAAAAATTGAGAGGATAAAAAAAGAAAATCGAAAAGAATTATCAATTAATCCGGAAAGCAACTTAATAGACGGGTTGCCAAAGGTAATGGCCGTGATTGATAAAAACGGAATTATTAAGCATGGAAGCCAGGAATTTTGTAAATTATTTTCGGATGAAATTGTGGATTTAAGAGGATATTATTTCTCTAAAGTTTTTCCTTTAAAGATAACCGATAAAATTAAGCAATTCCTGGATTCATCAATAAGTTTCGAAAATTTTGAGCTTGACGAACAACTTAAATCAGGGAAGAATGAGCCTTCAAAATATGTAGTCTTACTTAATAAAATACTTGGCAAGGATAATAACTATGAAGGGTTCTCAATTTTTGTTGAGGAACCTGACATTGATAACAACTTTGAAAACTTAATAAAAAAAAGAGGAAGAATGTTTGAGATTCTAATCCAAAGTAACCCGGAACCTATGTTTATTTACGATACAGAAAATTTAAGGTTCATTGAGGTTAATGACGCCGCCTTACAACTGTACGGCTTCAGGAAAGATGAATTTTTGCAAATGGATTTGACGGATCTTTACTCTCCCGAAGATATACAGACATTGCTGGATTCTTCAAGCGTTTCGGCAAAAGAGGGAAAATTTACCGGGCCTTTTAAACATAAAAAGAAAGACGGCTCATATGTTTTTGTGGAGATAAGCAAAATCAGTTTTAATTATAAAGATAAAAATGCTCACTTCAATATTATAAAAGATGTAACCGATAAACTTGAGCTTGAAAGAAAAAATCAGGTATTTAGAAACGCATTTGAAAATACCGGCGACCTTTTGTTATTAACCGACAACGTGGGTTTGATAACTTATGTAAATAATTCGGTGTTGAAAAATTTAGGTTATCAGAAGGCCGAACTTGAAAACATGTCTTTTTCGGCGCTTGTAAAAAACGAAGACCGCGGAACAGTAAACTCAACCATATTTCAAAGCCATATGAAAGAACCGGTTTCTTTGATGATGGCATTAAAAAAAAATGACGGTAGTTTTGTTGAAACCGAATTAACTGCTTCTCCCGTCTTAAACTATAAAGATGAAATAGAATCTTTCAGTTTGATAGGCAAAATTTTAAAAACCGCTTCTGAGCCATCCGCCGGTGAAATAAAAGAAGTTATTAAGGAGGTAATTGTAGAAAGACCGGTTCAGGTAAACGCAAATATTCCGGTTGGAAATAATGTTAATTTCCTTTCCAGTCTCTTCCACGAAATTTTAACTCCGATAAACGTAATTCTCGGTTTTGTTCAGGAACTTACGGAAGGATTTGACAGCCCTACGCCCGAACAAAAAGAAGCTACCGATATTATTAATCAAAACCGTGACAGGCTTTTGAACACTATGAACTCGGTTATTGAGTATTCAAATATTGAAAAAAAGGATTACCGTATAACCCCGGAAGAAATAGCAATAACACAAGTGATAGATCAGCTTTATAACGATTTCAAAGATCTTGTGGGAACGCGCGATATTGAATTTGCTTACGGAAAAATTTCATCGTCGTTAAAGTTTGAAACAGACAAACAGAAATTTCAAACTTTAATAGGTATGCTTGTAAAAATTGCTACTCAAATTAGCAAAGAAAAGAAAATTTATTTTTCAGCTTACCAGTATGAGGACGACTCTTTCGCGATTTCCATAAAAGATAATTACTCCGCGGTTTCAAAAAGTTTTTTAAAGAATTTTGCCGCGATATTTGAGAGTGAAGAAATTTTACTTTCTAAAGATTTCGGCATTTCCAAATTAACTTATCGTTTAACAAAATCATTACTTGGTTTGCTTAACGGCCGGTTTGATATTATCGAGCAGTCGGATGATAAAACGGACTATGCGTTTATTTTTCCTATAAATTTATCAGAGGCGCTTCAAGAAGAAGGACATGTAAACGAATCTGATATTCCGGTTCATTCAATTGAGCCTGAAGAAACCGTTCTTCTTGAAGAAGAGTCCGCTGACGAAATTATAAATCTTGAAGAGCCTGAAACTCAAAAAGATATTCCGGCCGAATTTGCCGAAGAAATAATCGAGGAGGAAATAACCAGGGAAGAGCCTGTTAAACATGTTAAAAAGGCGGGCAATAATATCGAGCTAAAATCTTTAAACTGTCTTTATATCGAAGATCAGGTTGATTCTCAAATTCTTTTCAAAGTTCAAATGAAAGAATTAAAAGATATTAAATTTGCAGTTAGTTTTGAAGAAGCTCTGCCTCTTCTGGATAATTTTCATTTCGATTTTATAGTTATGGATATAAATCTGCAAGGAGAATATAACGGACTTGATGCCCTGAAGATTATACATAAAATGCCCGGCTATGAAAACATTCCGATTATAGCTGTTACGGCTTATGTTCTTCCGGGCGATAAAGAAAAATTT
>DAIERC010000490.1 GCA_027347125.1 Ignavibacteriales bacterium | reverse complement strand
GTGTCAGCTATATTTGATAACTAATTCTTTGAGTTGTAGTGGTATAAAATTAGTTTACACGGTCAGATGAAACAACTGAATAGAGGAGTGCTGCAACTTGGGTAAACATCTATACTATAGATTTTCGTTTAATGATATAATATGGAAGGTGGAATTAGTTAGTTTACATAATATACATTATCGGACATTTCTACGTGGGGATCATTCAATCCGAAATATTGTATATAAGTTTAACTGTATTTGAAAAAACCCTCTCCTGTTTTTCTTCCTAGTTTTTTAGCAGCAACCATTTTCTTAAGCAGCGGACAAGGTCTATATTTGCTATCATTAAAACCGTTATAGAGAACTTCCATAATTGCCAGGCAAACATCCAGCCCAATAAAATCGGCAAGCGTTAACGGCCCCATAGGATGATTCATGCCAAGTTTCATTACTGTATCGATGTCGGTTGCCGAGGCAACGCCTTCCATTAACGCAAAGATAGCTTCATTTATCATGGGCATTAATATCCGGTTAGAAATAAACCCTGGATAGTCAAAAACCTCCACGGGAACCTTATCCAATTTTATAGACAATTCTCTAATAGCCTTATAAGTGTCATCACTTGTAGAAAATCCTCTAATAATCTCAACCAACTGCATAACGGGTACCGGATTCATGAAATGCATTCCGATAAAACGTTCAGGCCTGCTTGCTGATGATAACTCGGTAATCGAAATGGATGATGTGTTTGAAGCAAATATAGAATCTTTCTTAACTATATCATTTATTATATTGAATATGTTCAGTTTAGCCTCTTTGTTTTCATAAATCGCTTCAATAACTAAATCGGAATCTGGAGGTGTTTTATCCACACCAATAATTTTATTAATGTTTGATAAAGCTTCTTGTTTATCTTTTTCGGAAATTGATTCTTTTTTTACCTGTCTATCAAGGTTCTTGGAAATATTCAATAGAGATTTATCCGCAAGTTCACTTGATATTTCCACCAAGTTTACTTTGAAGTTCTTCAAAGCAAAAACATGAGCAATTCCGTTACCCATAGTTCCCCCGCCTATTACAGAAATTTTTTTAATTTCCATTTGTAAACCTACCCTTCATAATTTTTAACTATCAACGCGGAAGCTTCTCCCCCTCCGATGCATAATGAGGCCAAACCAAATTTTGATCTGCGCTTTTTCATCTCATGCAGAAGGGTAACAAGTATTCTGGCACCGCTTGCGCCTATTGGATGCCCCAAGGCGATGGCGCCGCCGTTTACATTTACTTTTGAGGGATCTAAACCAAGAAGTTTATTTACTGCCAGAGAAACTACGGCAAAGGCTTCGTTTATTTCATATAGATCTATTTGCTCTTTATTCAACCCCGCTTTACGCAAAACTTTATTTATGGCATCGGCTGGAGCCGTTGTAAATTCCATTGGGGCCTTTGCTGCGGAACTTTGCGCTATAATTTCGACCAATGGCGTAATACCAAGCTTTTTTGCTTTTTCTTCACTCATTACAATCAGTGCAGCAGCACCGTCGTTTATGCTTGATGCGTTTGCCGCGGTTACAACACCTTCTTTTTCAAAAACGGGTTTAAGCCTTGGTATTTTTTCAAAATTAACCTTTAATGGTTCTTCGTCAGTTTCAATAATTGTTTCGCCAATTTTAGATTTTATAGATATCTTAATTATTTCATCGCTGAACCTTCCTGAATTTTGCGCTTCCAAGGCTCTGCGATAAGACTCAATTGCAAATTGATCCAATTGTTCCCTGGTAAAGGAAAAATCTTTTGCACATGATTCGGCACAACTTCCCATGTGAATATTATTATAAACATCCCAAAGTCCGTCAAGAACAACCGAGTCTAATAATTCCCCGTGCCCAAGTCGATAACCGCTTCTTGCTTTTTGCAGCAGATAAGGAGCGTTGCTCATGCTTTCCTGTCCGCCGGCAATAATAATATCCGCATCACCGCAAGCAATTGCCTGATGAGCTAGCATAACAGCTTTTAGTCCGCTGCCACACATTTTATTAATTGTTAAGCATTCTGTTTTATTTGGCAGGCCGGCATAAATGGCCGCTTGTCTTGCAGGCGCCTGACCTTGCCCGGCTGTCAAAACATTTCCGAAAATAACTTCATCGACTAATTCTTTATCGACCTTAGAATTTTCCAGAACAGCTTTAATTGCATAACTGCCTAATTGAGAGGCACTAAAATCAGATAAACTTCCTCCTAGAGAACCGATGGGAGTTCTTTTAGCTTCGGTTATAACTACTTTTTTCATATTCTCCTCTTGTAAATTTATTTTTTAGGTGCCACTAATACAGCAAGTTCAAATATAATATTTAATACAATTAGGTTCAGGTTAATATTGTTTTTAAAAATTGAAGCGAGTTTATCCAGTTTGGATACAGTGTTGTTTACATTTATATCAGGGAAACGTTTATAAAATTTTTCCAAAGTTTCCACATAGCCGGAAAAGAAATAGTTGTTTTGGTTAAACCTGTATTTTTGAAAATCATTAAGCCATATAATAATAAGTCGTATTATAAGTTTTATTGAATCTGAATTGTTGTCTTTTAAATAAGGAGAAAATTCTTCGAGTGCAGAATGATATTTCCTTCCGAAGGAATATCTTAAAATAAAGATTGTTTTTTCAACCAGTTTTTCAAAGTCATGTTCAATCAGTTCCAGAGCTTCTTTGACGGAGCCGCCTGTAAACGGTGCAATTTTTCCCGCTAAGTTTGCATCTATATGAAAAAATTCCGTCATGACGTTTTGAATATCGGAATTGGATAAAGGTTGAAAATTTATGTTCCAGCACCTGGATATTATCGTTTCTCTTAATAAAGACGGTGATGAAGTTATTAAAATAAATATTACTCCGGCAGGCGGTTCTTCCAGGCTTTTCAAAAGCGCGTTTTGAGCTTCTTCATTCATAAGGTGCGCGTCGGAAATTATAATAAACCGGTAAGCAACGTCTTCGTATTCAAAAGAAAGATTTTTTTTTATATCTCTTATGCTGCTTATTTTTATGTTCGAAGCACGAGGGATAGAAATTTTATAATAAGGATTTTTAATTTTCTTATTTAGCTCTTCATGAATTATCGCAAGTTCATCAGGGCTTAGTTTTTCAGTAGGACTGCTAGAATCGATTTCGTTTTTACCTCGCGGCAACGGGAATATATATTTTACAAACGGTTCGGCAAGGTTTTGAATCTGGTTATTTATTAGATCATCTTGATGTTGGTCTGCCGATGTGGTATTAAGTAATTGAGCAAAGCGTATTGCAACAAAATCTTTTCCTACTCCATCTGCCCCTTGAAAAAGAAATGCGTGGGGTATTTTTTGAGAAGATACGATGTTGTTAAGTATCTTAATTACGGATTTTTGTCCGTATATTCCCTGCCAGTTATTAATCATATTCATAAAAAAGGCGCTTAACGCGCCTCATATTAATAATCATCTTCGTTGTAGAAGAAGTCTTCATCCGAAGGGTAATCAGGCCAGATGTCTTCAATTGTTTCGTAAGGTTCGTCTGATTCTTCCAATTCAATTAGATTTTCAACAACTTCATAAGGCGCACCAATTCTTTCTGCGTAGTCAATCAGTTCTTCCCGGGTAGCGGGCCACGGAGCATCATCCAAGTAAGAAGCCAGTTCAACTGTCCAGATCATAAAATAAACCTCACAAAAATTAATTCTTACTAGTTAATTCAAATAATCCGAAATTGCCAAAGAAAAAACCTTCCGGATTTAATGCAACACCATTATGGTGTACTTCGTAATGTAAATGAGGACCAGTTGATAAACCTGTATTTCCGGTTTCTGCTATTTCTTGTCCCCTCTTCACCTTTTGATTTTCTTTTACCAGGGCTTTTGATAAATGCGCGTAAACCGTAACATATCCGAAGCCGTGGTCAATCTCAACCGCTAGGCCGTAACCGCCTCTATAACCCACAAAATCAACCACTCCGTCGCCTGTTGCATAAACAGATGAACCTACATCAGCCATAAAATCAACACCGTCATGCATACGGCGAATATGTAAAATTGGGTGCATTCTCATTCCAAAGCCATCGGTTTCTTCGCCTTTGCAAGGCTTAATTGCAGGAATAGCTTTATACAACTCTTGATTTTCTTTTAACTTGCTAGATATTTCGTTGTACTGTTCTTTTTCAAAGGCAACCTTTCTCGAAACCTCATCAACATAAGAGAGAACCTGTTTCAATTTTTCTTCGGAAGGATTATTTAAAAAATCTACCGAGTTATCGAAAGATCCGCCGCCTATGCCTACAGAATATTCATCTTTTGTTAATGGCTGCAAATTTGCCGCTAATCTAAGCTGATTGTTTACTTTTGAAAGACTATCCAGCTCGGTATTTAGAGTAGCAAATTGAGCTGTCATCCTGTCCAGACTTTCTTTCAAAGTGCTGTTTTCTTCTCTAAGCGACCAGAAATGTTGCTGCGAGTTGGTTATTGAACTAATCAAAAAATACCCGCCGAAAATTAAGATACTAGCAGTCACTACAGCTGCCGTAAAATAGCTTGCTAGCTTAGTTTTATAGTTTTTAATTTCTATAAACTGTAATTTTGCTTTTGAGAAGTAGTATAATTTTTTCATAAATGCGAGCGGAATGTAAAAAAATAAGAATAATTTGTCAAGAGAATAAAATTTTAAACATCATTCAAAATCATGCTCAAAATAATCAACTCCTCGAACGATATCGGTATCTTCGCCTCTAAGGCGTCTTTTTAGCCTATTTTGGAAATAACTAGCAGCGTCATATCCAAAATGCTTTAAAAGATAATTAAGACTGATAACTTCCGAAATAACCGTAAGGTTTTTACCGGGTAAAATAGGTAATTTAATATAAGGAATCTCGATGTTAGATATATTTACGGTATTTTCCTCCAGCCCGGTGCGTGTATACTCGGAGTTTACGTCCCATACTTCAAGCTCAATAATAATTTCGAGGCGTTTCTGGTAACGAATTGCTCTTATGCCAAACATCCTTTCAACATCAATTAAGCCAAGCCCACGGATTTCCATAAAATGTTTAACCAGGTTTGTGCCCGACCCCATTAATATGCCCTCACCTTTTTTTGTAAGTATAATTACGTCGTCTGCAACCAAACGGTGTCCACGTTCAATTAAATCCAGAGCAACCTCACTCTTGCCAATTCCGGATTTACCCACAAACAACATTCCTACTCCGTAAACATCAACAAAAGAACCGTGAATCGAAATTCTGGGCGCAAACTGGTCGTCTAAAAAATCGCCGACAAAATATACCAACCTTGTAGTGTCCAGTGAAGATCCGAACAAAGGGATATGAAATTTATTTGTAAGTTCGATAAGAATGGGAAACGGTTTGTTGTTGTCGGTTAAAATAATGCATGGAATATCAAATTGGAAAATTCTTTCCAACGCAGTTTGTTTTTCTTGCTCAGTTAGCTGCGCAAGATAACGCATTTCTGTATTACCAAAAACCTGCACGCGCGAATAGGAAAACAGATCAACAAAACCGGCAAGCGCTAAGCCCGGGCGGTGCAGGGTTTGGTCATAAATTTTTCTTTGGAATCCGGATTTATCGGATAACAGTTTAAGTTTAAATTTTTCCTTCGAATTAGTATACAAAAAATCAACGGTAATAAATTCTTTTCTTGAAATTGATTTTTGATCAATTTTCATGATTTAACTCTCGCTGTTTTTTTTGTCTTTATTTTTTCAAGCTGGCGCGAAATTTTTTCAATAGAAGCGCCGACTGATTTTTTAAAGTCATCCGTAGAATCGGTAGCGGTTAGTGTTTGACCCGGCACCTGTAAAATTATTTCCGCGGTTTTTATATTTTCCTTGGAGTTCTGGTAGCTTAAAATTACATCCACGTCCAGTATTTCGTCATTAAATTTTTCAAGAGAACTTATTTCGCCGTTAATAAATTCTTTTAAAGTATCGTGAGCTTTAAATTTTCTTGCAGTTATGTTGATATTCATTTTAGTTTCCTCCAATAATTTTAAGATTTTGGATGAGCTTTTTTATAAGCTCTTTTTAGTCGTTCTATGCTTACATGAGTATATATTTGAGTAGTAGAAAGATTTTCGTGCCCCAGTATTTCCTTAACGGCGCGAAGATCAGCTCCGTTATCAAGCATATGTGTCGCGGCACTATGTCTTAATACATGAGGACTTTTTTTCTTTATGTCCGTTACCTTTGATAGATATTTGTTTACAACCCGATGAACATACCTGGGGTAAATGGCCTCACCGGTTTTGTTTACAAGTAAAGGCGCATCAGGCGCCAAGGTTGTTCTTGTTTTGAGGTAATCATTAATAATTTTTATCGACTTATCCCCAACGGGAACAATTCTGGTTTTACTACCCTTCCCTTTTACTCTAACTATTTTTTGATTCAGATCGAGATCAATAACTTTTAAACTACATAATTCGGAAACGCGCAAAGCACATCCATAAAGAATTTCAAAGATGGCATTAATAAGTTCTTTACCATCTGCAAGTTCATCTGTTTTTTTATAAACTTCCATTATGGTTTCTGTTGTAGTAATTTCCGGAAGTTTTCTTTTTGTCTTTGGATTAGATATTAAAGCCGTCGGATTAGTATTAATATAATCATGGTTAAATGCATATTTAAATATTCCGCGAAGCGAAGATAACTTTCGCGAAATAGATTTTTTCTCAAGCCCGGATTCAGTAAGAGTCATTAAAAAAGATTTTACAAATTTTTCCGAAATACCGTTCAGCTCTAATTTGCTATAATTTTTACAATAAAGCAAAAACAAATCGATATCTTCGGTATAAGCTTTTATCGTATTATCGGAATATCTTTTTATATTTTTAATATGATTAAGATACTCTTCCCAAAGCTGTGCAACTTGCATTATTTTTCTTCAACCTCTTCAACTTCTTCCTGAACTAATTCATCGCCGCAAACTGGGCATTTAAGGTAGTTGCCTTTCTTTACAGAATATCTGTGCTCCATATATGCCGAGTCATTATTTGGGCACGGCTGGGGAACCGGCTTATACCAGCTTACAAAATCGCATGAAGGATACCTTGAACATCCGTAAAATAACCTTCCTCTTTTGCTTTTTCTTTCAACAACATCACCTTCATTGCACTTCGGACATTTTACGCCAAGCGTAATGTTTTTGACAAAATCACATTCGGGATATTTTTCGCAGCCGATAAACCTGCCGAATTTGCCTTCTCTAAATACAGTTCTCGAACCGCACTTTTCACAAGTCTCTCCGGTATATTCAGGTTCCTGGTTCTGCGCCGCCATTTCTTTGAAAGACTTTATATTTTTACAGTCGGGGTAATTACTGCATGCTAAAAATTTACCAAACCTTCCGACCTTTATAATCATTTCGTTGCCGCACAGATCGCAAAATATTTTGTCTACGTTTTTCTCAACTTGTTTAAGCGCTTCTGAAAACGGTTTATAAAAATCATTCAGTACTTTTACATATTCGTTTTCACCCTGAGCTATTTGATCGAGTTCACCTTCCATGCCGGCTGTAAAATCCTCATTTATTATATTCGGGAAATTACTTACAAGAATCTTGTTTACCTGTTTGCCCAATTTTGTTGGTATAAGTTTTCTATCCTCCTGGTTAACATATTTTCTGTCTTGAATTGTGCCGACAATTAAAGAGTAAGTGCTGGGCCTGCCTATTCCTTTGCTTTCCAGTTCTTTTATCAAACTGCTTTCCGTAAAACGAGCAGGCGGTTTGGTAAAGTGCTGAGTTTTCTTTAATTCTTCAAGCAGCAATTTCTGATTTTTCTCAAGGCCTAAGGGAATACTTTCATTCCGATATTCTTCTTTTTCCTCGGCGTTTTCTTTTTGTTCAACTATTTCTTCATAGACCTGCATAAACCCATTGAACTTAACTGCGTTGCCGAAAGCTTTAAATAAAAATTCATCTTCGCTTATTTCGATGACGGTAGTTTCCATTATAGCCTGGTTCATTTGTGAAGCAATAAACCTTTTCCATATCAACTCGTACAGCTTGAAAGATTTATTGTCGACAAATTGTTTAACGTAATGCGGCGGATATTGAAGCGACGTAGGTCTAATTCCTTCATGCGCATCTTGAACATTGGCTTTGTTTTTCTTTTCGTGATATACCGGGGCTTCGGGAAGATATTCACTTCCGAAATTATCTTTAATATAATCGCGCAACACCGGTATTACTTCATCGCTTATACGTGTTGAATCGGTTCTCATGTATGTAATTAAACCTTGTAAACCGTCCTTGCCCAGTTCCACACCTTCATACAGCCTTTGCGCAAGCATCATCGTTTGCTTGGGGCGCATCTTCAACCTTCTGGAAGCTTCAGCCTGAAGAGTGCTTGTAATAAAAGGCG
Organism: Ignavibacteriales bacterium; assembly: GCA_027347125.1. GTDB lineage: Bacteria > Bacteroidota > Ignavibacteria > Ignavibacteriales > Ignavibacteriaceae > FEN-1297. The sequence continues at coordinate 11,951 of DAIERC010000490.1, read as the reverse complement.
GAGGGGCGTTTCGCTTTGTATTCCTTTTTACGATGTCCGTAATTTCGAAATGATTTTTCGACAGTATCCTGTTAAAATAATCCGTAGCCGATTCTTCATTTGTAAGAGCAATATAATCTTTGAGAAATTCGTTCCATTCGTCATCGGACATTGCGGGTTTTGGCGGCACTTTTATATCTTTGCCATTAATGCTGAAAAGCTTCGCTTTAAAAGTTTCACCTTTATCCGTTTTGAAAATTGCCCAGATAGACCAATATTCTGTAGTAACAAATTTGTCAATCTCTTCTTCCCTATCGCATATAAGTTTTAATGCGACAGATTGAACGCGCCCCGCGGATAAGGAACTGCTGCCAGACATCTCGATTACCGCTTTCCATAGGAAGGGACTAATCTTATATCCGATTATCCTGTCCATCACTCTTCTTGCTCTTTGAGACGTAACAAGATAGCTGTCAATAGCTCGCGGGTTTTCCATAGCTCTTTTAACGCCGGTTTTAGTAATCTCATTAAAAAGCACGCGCTGTATTTTTCCAGATGAATCCGAGTTTAAAATATCGGCAATATCCTGAGCTATCGCCTCGCCCTCACGGTCGGGGTCAGTTGCTATGAATATTTTGTTACTTTTAGAAGCCAGCGATTTTATTTTTTTAATTATATCACCCTTTCCCCTAATAGTAACATATTGAGGAATGAAATTATTATCTACGTCAACGCCAAGCTTGGTTTTTGGCAAATTACGAATGTGGCCTACAGTAGCTTCTACAATATAATCCTTGCCCAGGTACTTATTTATTGTCTTAGCCTTTGCGGGAGATTCAACTAATACTAAATTTTTACTCATACTGATTTTCTAATTTTCTATTTAATTAATTGTGTCTGAAGAATATAATAAATTTCTGCTTCCCGGAAGTGAATAATTATCCATATCCAGAAACAGAGATAAAATTAATAAATTAATGTTTTCGTTTGTAACCGAACCTTCGGGGAAAAGCTTTAATTGTTCTACTATGGTATTAAATTCATCAATCTTTATCATCCCGATATTATAAAAATGCATAAGATAATTATAGTTGTCCAGCCCGATTTCAAATTTTTCATCATCGGAAAGAAACCTGAAGCTCTGCACCGAATTTTCGGCTAATTCCCTTTCTATAAAAAGATCTCTTGTCATTTTTTCATATATCCAGCTGTATGCAGCTGCAACAGCGTTTTTGTCGATATCAGTAACACCAATTATAGATTTTTCAACTTGCTCTAGAGAATAATTGTTATTTATTCCTTGTACAATTTTAGCAATTATTTTGACGATTTCACCGATCATTTTGCTCTATTTTTACCCAGATATTTTATTTTGTTCGTTTTTACTAATTTATTTTCCAAACGTTTCATTACTAATTTAGCACTTTTATTCTGATCGTCATAATCCAGCAAATGTAAAATTCCGTGGATTACCAATCTAAAATACTCATCTATTAACCGGATGCGAAACTTTTTAGCATTATAACCGGCATCTTCCTTTGAAATAAAAATTTCACCATCTAAAAGGTTGTGGCTGCCAGAATAATTAAAAGTAATTATATCGGTAGTATAATGATGATTCAAATACTCTTTATTAATTTCCAGGATTTGCTTTGCCGGGATGAAATTTATAATTAATGAAGCAATTTCAAAATTCAGTTCTGTCTTTAAACTTCTTACCAAATTATGAAAAAGTAACTTATCAATATTAATATTTTTACCGGAATTTACTTGTAAGTTTTTAACCACATTAAACCAGAATTATTAAAAAAACTTAAATAGAAATTTCCAATCCTTCTTTTGCTGCAATACATTTTGTGGCAGCCCCGTTTTCTTTTAGTATTTTAGAAGTTTCTTCGAGCAACTGATCAATCTTATCATCGGAATAATCAGGGTTATAATGAAATAAAACTAAATTTTTTACCTCCGCAAGTATGCCGAATAACGCCAGGGTTATATTGCTTGTATGCCCCCAGCCTTTTTTTAACAGCATAGTTGCTTCATCATACATGGAATCGTGTATAAGATAATCGCACCCGCGGCAAAATTCGATCAAATTTTTATTTAATTTATCAACTGATAACAAATCACTATCGCCGGAATTTTTTTCTATATTTAACTCATTATCCGTCATATAAACAATGCTTTTATTATTCTCCGAAATTCTGTACGCAATTGTGGGCGACGAATGATTAACGCGAAAAGTGGTAATGTTAAATCCGTTTATATAGAACGAATCTTCTATTTTAACTTCTTTGAATTTAATTTTTGCCGCCAAATCTTTAATTGTTATCGGGAAATAATTTGAAGACATCTGGCTGCTTAAAATTGATTCGATCGGCTGACCGTCGGAATTTTCGCCCCAAAATAGTATGCTGCTCTTCTCATTATATAACGGCAGAAAAAAAGGTATTCCCTGAATATGATCCCAATGGTAATGGCTTATAAGAATATTTATTAAGCTGTTGTAATTATCTTTTTGTAATTTTTTCCCCAGCTCTCGTAGGCCGCTTCCGGCATCTAGTACTAGTAGTTCGTTATTACTCGAACGTACTTCAATACATGGAGTATTTCCGCCGTATTTGAGCGTATTATCTCCCGGAACAGGAATTGAGCCTCTTGTGCCCCAAAATTTAAGCATCATATGTATTAAAAATTTTTAAGCGAATCAATCGTAATATCTGTGTACTTTTTATATCGTTTGGCCGATTTTTCAAATTCTTCAAGTTCGGCAGTTGTTAAATCTCTAACAACTTTAGCAGGTACGCCTGCCACTAACTTTCCAGACGGTACAACAAAACTAGGCTTTACAACAGCGCCTGCGGCTACTATGGCTTTTTCTTCAACTACTGCGCCGTCTAAAATAACTGCGCCCATTCCTATTAAGCATAAATCTTTTATTGTGCATCCATGCAGCGTAACTGAATGCCCGATTGTTACTTTGTTGCCTATATTCAAAGGGAATCTTCCATTTGTTACGTGAAGCATTGAACAATCCTGAACATTAGTCATAGTACCGATTCTAATATAATGAACGTCGCCCCGAATTACTGTGTTGTACCAAACACTGGAATTTTCGCCAATTTCCACATCTCCAATAATTTTTACGCCGGAGGCTAAAAACACTCCCTCGGCAAGTTTTGGAAATTTACCCAGGTAGGGAAATAATTTAATTTCTTCGTCTAGTTTTCTTTGAATCTCGGAGGCATCCATCCCGGTCTCTTCCATGATTTTAATTCCAGTTTAACATTACCAATTATTACTTTTAATTTTGCCACAATAGGTATTGAAACTTCGTCATCAGAAAACCAGCCTTCAAAATAACCGGTTAATCCGAAAACGCTTACAAATTTCATTTCACCATCTAGCCTGACACACGCGATATCATAATCCACAGGGTCAATTTTTACGCCGCTTACCTGGTTATAAAAATTTATAACTGTGGTTTCTTTTTTCTCATTCACAAAGCAGGGTAAATCTACCGTTTTTTCCGTTCCGGAATTCATCATAGCATAATAGAGTATCGAAAGCCCGTCCTGATATTCTTTTGAAGATGATGTAGTTGAATCAGTCCAAACTGTATAAGGATTAACCTTTCCTTTTTTTATTCTGATGAGAGATTTATCGTAATTAAAAGTATACTCAGTAAATGTTGTGTACTCTTTGTGTTTTACAATGCCTCTAAAAAAATTGGAATAATAATCGGGGGTAAGTGTACTTTCATAAATCATGTGAAGGTTTACGAACGGAATTCCGGAATAAGAATCCATATACGCGATGGTACTGTAATAAGTTCTTCCCTTTATGATTTTCTTCCCCTTAACTATTATTTTTATTTCACCCAATTTTATAAATGAATAACTGACAACATAGGTGAACTCGTCTCCCACTTCCAATTTTTTCTCGGAATAATAATTATACTTTTCAATTTTATTTGTTGCAGGTGAGGCAACAAATAAATAAGAGAATAATGGTATAATTAAAATATATTTAAACATGTTCATTATTTTAGATTTGCCAGTTGTTTAGCTTCACCGAACAATGATAATGCTTTTTGAAATTGGTCGTCTACTTTTAGCATTACCATGTACCAGCCTTTGCTTTTCCAAAAGGTTCTAGCCAGTTCGGCTTTAAGCCTTGTTGAAATAAAAATTTTATCAGCGGCATATTCTTTGGGGTTAAGCTTTATTCCTTTGCTTTGCGCAAACCCGGTAAAATTTAGCAAATCGGAATTTTTAAATGAGAACTCGTTGGAAAATTTTTTAAGATCGTTTCCATATTCCGTTTGAATATCTTTTTTATGTGTATCCAAATAATTCAATATAAACTGATAGAAAATATTATTCTTCATTAATTGAATAGTATAATCTGATATGCTGCCGGATTTTATAATGTAATCCGGAGTAATCCCGCCGCCGCCGTAAACAATCCTGCCGTCGTGAGTCTTAAATTTAGGCAAAGCAGAGTCTTTCTCGGCAGTATGTTCCAGGTTATTACCGTCTTTCTCTTTATCGTTGCCGGCTTCTTCGTAATACTCGGTGGTGCTTTTTAGATCTTTATAATCTCGCTGTATAAGTCTGCCGGAAGGCGTATAATAGCGTGCAATCGTAAGTCTAAACGCTGAGTTATCAGGTAAAGGAAATTGGCGTTGTACCAGCCCTTTGCCAAAAGTTGTTTCACCAACGATTAATGCTCTGTCCCAGTCTTGCATAGCACCGGACACAATCTCACTCGCCGAGGCGCTGCCTTTGTTAACCAGAATAATTAACGGTAAATATTTAAACTCAGCAGGCTCTGATGCTTTATATTCCTCATCAAACTCTGGCCTTCTGCCTTTTGTATAAACAATCAATTTATTTTTATCGATAAATAGATTTACAACTTTAACTGCTTGATTAAGATATCCCCCTGGGTTGCCTCTTAAATCAAGCACAAGTTGCTTCATTCCCCTGTTTTTCAAATCATTCAAAGCGCTGTCAAGTTCTGCAAAGGTTGTCTCCGAAAATTTAGACAAGCTTACATAACCTGTATTGCCGTCATATATAAAATGAGTGTCTACAGAGTACAAAGGAATTCTTGCCCGGGTAATTTCATAAACAATCGGGTTCTTTGTGCCGTAACGAACGATAGTAACCTGAACTTTAGTTCCGGATTTGCCGCGCAATTTCGCTCTTACATCATCATTCGTAAAGCCGACAGCGTCTGTTCCATTTATCTTTACGATTTTATCTCCCGGCTGAATACCTAGCATTTCGCTTGGGCCGCCTGTTATGGGAGATACTACCGTTATTGTATCATTAATTATTTGGAACTCAATTCCAACACCGTCAAAGTCGCCCCTAAATGATTCTTCAACAGACATGAGTTGTTTAGGAGAAATATAAACCGAATGAGGATCTAATTTGCCCAACATACCGTTTATTGCGGCTACCACCAATTTTTGCGAATCTACTTTATCTACATAATATTTTTCCGTATAGGTTAAAACATCGCTTAATTTTGTTAAGCCATTATGAAGATTATCATCAGAAAAAACACGCTGTATTAAAATTCCAAGGATAATGCCCAGCGTTAGGATTATTATGCTATACGGTATTTTAAAATTTTTTAACTTCATAATATTAATTACAACATTACCGATAAATCCAAATAACTTTGCAATTGCCTGTTACTTACAGAGTTTTGCAGCGACTCGTTAAGATACATAAATTTTAAAGTTAGAAATATTTGTTTGTACGGCTCAAAATTTAAAGAAGCGGATAATATCCTTGAGTATTCCAAATCACCGTCAAGCAGGTGAACTGTTTCGGAATCGAATACGCGATGACCCAAAGCTTCATCTCCGCCAACATTTATAATAGTTCCATCGGCAAGTACGGGGTTTGCTCCGTGAAGAATATATGAAAAGCTTGCCGTTACTTTTAATCTATAATTTATCTGGTAGTTTAATTCGGCTAAAAATATTTCGCTGTTGGGTTTTAATATTGAACCGAGATTATAACCGTAGTTTGTGAAATTAGTATTACCCAGGCGATGTGTATGAACGTAAGGATCGATTTTTGTGTACTCTAAACGGAAATCAAGCGGTAATATTTTATAAAGATTAGCGGAATAAAGCCCGAGATCGAACAGGGTTTGGTTGCCGTACCATCCTGTACCAAGTTTTCCGAAATCAATATCATCAATCAAAAGTGTGGTATATAATTTTAAGCCTTCAATAGATTTATTATTGAAGTCGAAAAATAAAAATGAATTATCTCGGTCTCTGTTTGCGTGTTCAACGGATTTATAAAAAGTAAAGGGATTGAGATAAGAAAGATCCAAAGGTCTGTCGCCGTATAAGATTATTTCGCCTACACCAAAATTTACGGCGTTGGAAAGATTAAATCCCAAGCGATGATAGCCGATATATTTCTCGGAGATAACCGTTGTACTGCCGTAAACAGAATCTTGCTGCTCGTAGCTGTTCCCGAGAAGCTTTCCGTGGAAGTAAGAGAATTCAAAAAAATCGTAATGGATGTTGAAAGCAAGATAGGTAAACGGCGGAGCCATATCGTCTAGAATGGATTTCACTGGCCCGTAACCAATTTGCATTTTGTCCGTACCGAATTTAAACCTGAGCATATCGTAATCGGCTGTTAAATAACCTTCGGTCTCATCAAAGAAAGAGGAATTGGAAAAATCCGTAATTTTAAAACTGGTGTTTACATCTGGTCTTAACTTGGCAACATCTTTACTGCCGAATATTTTTCCGTTTGTACCTTTAATAGAAAATCCGAAATGGTTAAGGAAGGTGCCTTCAATTTTCCCGCCGATAATTCCAAGCGCCGCGGAAGAATTGTTTCCACCGGAGTAAATATTTTGGGAAATAAATTCGCCTTCGCCAAGTAGGTTGATAAATAAATTAGCTTTACCAGGTTTGCTGTAGTAGTAAAGATATTTGTTGTCTTGCGAAAATGGGTCGTACTCACCGTTCCCTAATATTGCCCGCGAATTAGTTAAAGTGCCGTACAGTTCAAACTCGAACTCTGTTTTTAAATCCTGCAAAATATTATAATCCGTTTTATCCAGCTTGCTTTCATTCTCAATTACATGTTTCAGATAATTAACAATTTCTTTACGCGGTTTGGGAACTTCAAAAGAATTATATCCTGAAATAAAATGCATGGATTCCATTCTTTCTAGGAAACCGTAAACCTGGTTATTAACGCTTATATAATCATCTTGAGCAAGTAAATGTATGCTCATCAAAAAGAGAATAAATAATATCTTTTTCAATTTATCGTACCTGCTCCCATTCTTTTGATATTGATTTGTTTTTTAAAAGAACAGAAAAACCGTTTTTTACCCAGCTCCAGGTTACCCCTTTATATCCAATTTTTCTAAATCTTCTAGGCGATTCATAAACACGGATATCTTTTGCGTATAATATTTTACCCAGCTGCCTTATCCTTCTAAATAAATCGAAATCTTCGCCGGCCGCCAATTTTTCATTGTAGCCGTTTACTTTTACAAATACTTCTTTTCTTACTATCTGACATTCGCCGCGGCCCATACCTAAACCGAGCGAGTTTAGCATCCTAAAATAGCTGTTGTAACCGGCATGGTATAATTTATCAAGTAAAATTTCTTCCGAAGGAAATACTTTTACACGACACGTCATTCCGAGATATTTGCTGTTAACAAAATTAGATTCTATGTATTTGAAGAAATCAATAATATCAGGAACCAGAACATCACCATTTACAAAGATTAATATTTCGCCTGATGCATATTTGGCTCCGGCATTTCTTCCGCCGGCAATATTCTGTCGCTCCTGCAAAGTATGAACTTTTATTATGTCGGATGAATCCAGCGCCAGTTCAATTGTTTTATCTTTACTTCCGCCGTCAGATACAATTATTTCGATATCAAATTTAGACCTTAATTCCGGGTTATTAATTTGTTTAAGTAATTCCGGGAGCAGTTTTTCTTCATTTAATGTCGGTATAATAATGCTGTACTTCATCTGGCAAAAAAATATCTGTTTAAAATGTAAAACAAAAAAGCAGAAGCTGTTATACATTTTGTATTTCGCTTCTGCCCAAATTATAAGGTAACTATTTTTTTATTTCAGGTTTCATTTGCGGAAAGAATAATACATCTCTAATTGAAGATTGATTGGTTAACAACATAACCAGGCGATCGATGCCAACGCCCAAACCAGCGGTTGGCGGCATTCCATATTCCAGAGCCCGAATAAAATCTTCATCAATTTGATGAGCTTCATCATCGCCTTCTTCACGGGCTTTTACCTGTCCCTCAAATCTAGATTTCTGATCGATCGGATCGTTCAATTCGGAAAAAGCGTTACAAATTTCCCTGCCTGCAACGTAACCTTCAAATCTTTCCACAACACCTTCTTTTGTTCTATGCTTTTTAGCCAGCGGGGATAATTCAAGCGGATAATCAATTACAAATGTCGGTTGTATTAAATCGGGTTGAACCGCCGCGCTGAAAATTTCGTCAATCAGTTTGCCTTTACTTTCAAGACCTTCCACATCGGCTCCGAATTTCTTTGCAACTGCTTTTAACTCATTCGCGCCGGCAGTTAATACGTCAACACCGGTTTTTTCTTTTATCGCGTCAATCATTGATACACGCTGCCACGGAGTATTAAAAATTATTTTTTGTCCTTCAAATTCAAACTCGAGCGTGCCGAAAACTTCAGTGCAAACTTTATGAATCATGCTTTCAACAAACGACATCATCCAGTTATAATCTTTATAAGAAACGTAAATTTCCATCATCGTAAATTCAGGGTTATGTGTTCTGTCCATACCCTCATTCCTAAAGTCTTTGGAAATTTCATAAACACCATTAAACCCGCCGACTATCAGTCTTTTAAGATACAGCTCATCTGCTATTCTTAGGTATAAATCGGTATCAAGAGTGTTGTGGTGCGTTATGAACGGCCTGGCCGCAGCACCTCCGTAAAGAGGCTGCAAAATAGGAGTCTCTACTTCCAAGTAACCGCCGGCATCCAGAAAACTTCTTATAGTGGTAATTATCCTGCTTCGTTTTAGAAAAACATCTTTTATTTCAGGGTTAACAATCAGGTCTACATATCTTTGCCTGTATCTTAGCTCTTTATCGGCAAACTGGTCGTAAATAATTTTGTTACCGTTTTCATCTACAGCCTCTTTTGCGATAGGCATAGGGCGTAAAGATTTGGCAAGAAGCGTCATTGAAGTAACATGAACCGAGATTTCGCCGGTTTTAGTTTTAAATACAAAACCTTCAACACCTATAATATCTCCGATATCCAGCAGCTTAAAAGCATCATAGGCTTCGCCGATATCGTCTTTTCTAAGATATACCTGTATCCTGCCTTTTTGATCTTGAAGATGCGTAAAAGAAGCTTTGCCCATTCTGCGCAAAGCCATAATTCGTCCGGCTATTTTAACGTTACGTTTAGGCTCTTCCTGAAAATTATTTTTTATATCTTCCGAGTCGGAATCAACATCAAAGGAATAGGCAAACGGTTCGAACCCTTTTGCTTTTAGTTCCTCCAGTTCTTCATATCGTCTCTTTATCAAAACATTAACATCTTGTTGAATATTGTTATCCACTTATCCTCCGTTATTTTCTTTTGAAGTTTGCCAGACGCAAACATACTAAATCTTGAATATTTTCGGCCAGTTTAACAGGCACAATAAAATTATTTACAATAATAGAAAACGCCACGGGTTCGTTATCGCCGGTTAAAGCATAGCCGGAAAGCGCTCTAACGTTTTCAAGAAAACCGGGTTTGGCTCTAACTCGTCCTTGTGCTTTGGTATTTTGCATTCTGTCCCCAAGTGTTCCGTCAACTCCGGCAATAGGTAAAGAATTGTAAAAAGGGATAAAATATTTACTCTTATACATATAACTTAACAGAGTTACAATTTGCCTGGTTGTAACCAGGTTTAAACTCGAAAGGCCGCTGCCGTCTACAATATTCATACCTTCAGGGTTTATGCCCATCTCTTTAAATAAATTATACTCGGCGGCAATACCGTTGTGCGCGGAACCGAATCCGCGTGTTTCCAGGCCGATTGTTTTCAGGAGCTGCTCGGCAAATAAATTTTGACTGTTTTTATTAATAACTTTTATTATTTCTCTTAACGGCGGCGAATATTGTGTAAACAACGGTACCATCTTAGAGTAATCAAGAGGCGCCGAGATATCATCAACATCAATCGGGTAACCGTCGATAGTAATACCTTTTTTCTTCAGCACATCTTTAAGAACAACCATAGCATATTGCGTGGGGTTATTAACGGTAACATATGTTTTAACCGAATCGGAATTATTTTTTATTGTACCGAAAACAGTAACAACGTTGGTGCCTACATCCCTGTAAACATTTATTGATGTAGTTGAATCGGCCGGAACGGTTGCCACTTTATTAATTACAATAATATATTTTGTATTAGGCAGTATCTTAACTTCCGGTTGTTTTGTTTCCTTGTTAACATAAACGATAACATCTACGCAATTATCATTAAACGAGATTGCGCTTGAAGGAGCCGCGAACCAGTTGCTTTCATAATCCCATCGCCAGCCGGTGCCCAGGCCCTGTTCATCAAATGCGTTATCATCGCCAATCAGGTTGCCGGTAATTTCATCAATACCGAGATTAAGAAGCGAGTCGGCCCAGTTGTTATAAACTTTTAACATATCGTCATCATAAAAACGCCCGGAAATTGTCGGATCGCCGCGGCCTTGCACAACCAAATCGCCTTTAAGAACCGATCCGTCAATTTTTCCGTTAATAAAGAGATTAGTTTTGAATCGGTAATCGTGACCCAATAAAATTAATCCGGCAGCGGTTGTAAATAATTTTAAGTTTGATGCCGGGATTAATAATTTGTCTTCATTTCGTTTGTAAAAATATTCGCCTGTTTCAAGTGACTGTATAACAACACTCCACTCGGCATTTCCGAAGTTCGGATCATCGAATATATCGTTCATCTGGGCCCAAAATTCGGGTATTGTGGAATAAGCATATCTTGCGGTAGTATCCTTCAGAGTTTCCTGCGAAAATACTTTGAGCGAAGCGATAATAAGAAATATTAGAATTAGAACATATCTATTTTTCATATGCGGCAATTACTTTTGTAATTTCATCCTTAGTTAGTGACCGGTACGCTCCCAGCGGAATTTCAGCTTTTATACCGGCAAAACTTTTCCTGTTTAAACCGTTAACAGTGTAACCTAAAGTGCGGAACATGTTTTTAACAAAATGATTCCGGCCTTCTTCGCCAACAACGTTTACAAGCTTTCTATTTTTTTTATTCGGGAATTTTACTTCGGCAAATACGCCTTTCTTTCCGTCGATGTATATTCCTTTTAATAATTTCTTCTGATCTTCTTCTTCCAGCATTCTATCCAGCCAAACTTCGTACTCCCTCGGCACTCTACGTTTCGGATGTGTAAGGAAATTGGCAAAGTCGCCGTCGTTAGTTAACAACAATACGCCGGTAGTATTATAATCAAGCCTTCCGACCGGGAAAATTTTTTCTTTAGTCTTTATTAATTCAACTACGGTATTTCTTTTTTTTTCATCGGAAGTAGAAGTGATAAATCCTTTAGGTTTATTCAGCACGAAGTATAAATGTCTTCTTGGTGAAATTTTTTCGCCGTCAACTTCAACAACGTCGTGTTCAATATCTATTTTGAAAGATAAATCGGATACGATTTTATTATTAACAACAACCCTGCCCTGGGTTATTAATTCTTCCGATTTTCTTCTTGAAGCTATTCCGCTTTCGGAGATATACTTGTTTAATCTAATCTGCATCGTTATTCTCTTCTATGTTTTCGTTCTGTATTTGTTCTTCAATCATATTCATCATTATTTTTTGCTTCTGCTCCAGGAAATCTTCATCCTTCATTATTTCTTCAATCTC
>DAIERC010000444.1 GCA_027347125.1 Ignavibacteriales bacterium | reverse complement strand
TGCAGCAATCAACCGGACAAACAGCGGCGCATTGAGGTTCATCATGAAACCCTTTACATTCCGTACATTTATCCGGAACAATATAAAAGAAATCGGATGAATAAAAACCTGTTGCGCCGGAAGGAGCAGCGTTATCGGCACCATAATTTTTTCCGGCTAATTCCCAATCAACACCACCTTCATAAATAGCTGTATTAGGGCATTCAGGTTCACAAGCTCCGCAATTGATGCATTCTTCCGTAATTTTTATTGCCATGGTATTATCTCCTTTTTATCGCAATTAGACATTCCCTAACTTATGGGGAAGAAATTATGAAAAATAAATAAGTCAACAAAATAATATTCTTTTTGAAAAACAAAGAAAGGAAGTAATTTTAACCCTCTAAATTTCAGCACTAATTTTACAAAAACAAAGTTAAAACATCAATATTTTTTAACAATCAAAAAGATTTACCAGCTTCCGCTAGCCCCTCCGCCGCCAAAGCTGCCGCCCCCACCGGAAAAGCCACCAAAACCGCCGCCGCCTAAATTTCCGCCGGAAAATCCGCCGCCGCCTAAACCTCCACCCAAGAAAATAAATCCGCCCGGACCTCTTCTGCGCCCCCCGCGGATGAAGAAAGTTATAATAAAAAAGATTATCATTAAAATTGTCATTAAACCTGAACCATCACGCTGATCGGAAGCTTTATTTTTGTCAGCTTTGTACTCGCCTTTTGTCGCTAAAATTATAGCTTCAATACCAGCGTTTATTCCGCCGAAATAATCATCCTGTTTAAAGTGTGGTATTATAACATTTCGCACTATGGAACTGGTAAGAGCGTCCGGCAAAGCACCTTCCAGGCCATAACCAACTTCTATCCTAACTTTTCTATCGTTCTTTACGATAGTTAGTAGAATTCCGTTATCATTCTTCTTGGTTCCGATTTTATTTTGTGCGGCAGTTTCATTTGTGAATTCCTCTAGAGGATAACCGTCTAGGGTTGGGATCATTAATACAACCAGTTGATTGCTGGTTGTATCGTCAAATGTTTTAAGTTCGTTATCTAACGTGCCTAATTCCTGTTGATTAAGCGTGCCCGTAAAATCGTTTGCATAATTCTTTAGCAAAGGAAGCTTGGGCTGAGCATACCCTGCAGAAATAAGAACTAAGAATAGGAAAAATTTCTTCATCTAATTAAAACTCAACTTTTGGCGGTGTTTCAGCCCCGGTTGTTGCCTTAAAATATTGTTTATCTTTAAACCCGAAAAGGCTTGCAAAAATTGAATTCGGAAAGCGTTTAATCGAAGTATTATAACTTTGAACTGTTTCGTTAAACTTTCTTCTTTCCACCGCAATTCTATTTTCAGTTCCTTCTAACTGAGCTTGTAACTGTAGAAAATTTTCGTTGGCTTTTAGGTCAGGGTAATTTTCAACAGTAACCAGCAATCTAGAAAGTGCGCCGCTTAACTGCCCCTGCATGGACTGGAACTTCTGGAATGCCTGAGGATCGTCAAGAATATCTTTTGTAACGGTCATCTGGCTTACTTTAGCTCTTGCTTCCGTAACATCTGTTAAAACTCCTCTTTCAAAATTGGCGTAACCCTTAACAGTGTTAACTAGGTTAGGAATGAGATCGGCACGTCTCTGGTATTGGTTTTCTACCTGACTCCAGCTTTGGTTTACCGTTTCATTTAAAGTTACCAAATTATTATAGGAATTTATTCCCCATATCACTAATATTGCAACAATTAAAAGAATCCCCCCAGCTACGGAACAACCGACGATCATTCCTTTCTTCATTAAACCTCCTCGATATTGGTTGTTTTTACTAGATTAATTTACTTTTAATTATTGGGGCATAAATGCATTATTCTCCAATAAAAGAAAATAAGTAGTAAGAATATAATATAAATTATTTAATAATACCTTTTTTTCTTATTTAAATTGATATTTTTTTGTAAAAAAATTTAGCTAAGGTTTAAGCCCGGCATAATTAAATTGAAGATAATTAAGAGCTTTATTTGTAATAACGGTATTTTTTTCTTCGGCAAATTTTGAGGCATTTTCAAAATTCCCTCTATAAAATCTAAACCAGAGAAAATTACTAATCACAATTCCGTCAAAAATCCTGTTGTCTACAAAAGCTTTAACCGACAGGTATCCCCACAAAATATTCCATCCGAGTGAAAGTAAACCGCTCCAGTAATTTCCGGTATAAAATTGTCCGGCTCCGGGAATAAAATGCGAAAGTGTGTTTGCCAGTGTAACTGAATATTTTTCATCGTCAACTTTTTTACACAAAGAAACCAGCTCCGAATTTGAATCCGTCTCAGCAAAGGCTGCTGCGGCCTTTTCCCATTCATTCGAGAAAATATAAGCCCAGCCTTTCCAGTAATTGATGATTTGGATTTTCTTTTTAAAACGATTATCGGCACTTAAAGTATCAAGCATTGCTAAAGCTCGTGTAGTAGTTCTTCTTAAAATATTAGCTCGTATGCAGTTTACGCGTGCGTTAAAAATCTCGGAATCCGTTACAGCGGCAATTTCGGAATAAGTATAATAAATTATTGCATCTGAAAACTTGCCGCCCATTTTGTAGCTATCACCAATATATTCATTAGCCAGATAAGAATATTTTTTCTCTGAATCGAAAAAGAGCAGCCTTTTAAATTCTGTTATTGCATCA
>DAIERC010000436.1 GCA_027347125.1 Ignavibacteriales bacterium | reverse complement strand
CCTTTAAATCTTTCCGTCCAGTCGTCAAGATAAAGCTGGTCGCCGAATTTACCGTCTTCGTATTTCGCATAGCACCATTCAATACACCTGTCGCGCCACCACTTTAAGGCAGTTAAACCTTCTTCATTATTTCTGAATGTAACAAATTGAACGCAATATTTTCCGCTTTTAACTTCCTTGTTGTATTCAGACGAATATCGATGCTCGGTTATTAAAATTGATTTTCCATTCATCTCATCAAACAAAGGTTTGGGAGAAGAATAGAAAAACAAATCAGCGTCAAGATAAGTGCAGCTTTCAACTTTGTATTTTTCAAGCACGTAAAGAATTGTTGAAGATGTGCTGGTCCAGCAATATTCGGCCACCGATCTTGTAGGCTTAACTTGCAGAAGTTTTTCATCTTCAAAATCTTTTAACGGAATTATTGTTGCTTTGGATAAATTTAATGATGAAAGGATTTTATAGCTTCTCTCGTTAAAAGCAAAAATGTAAAGATGAAAATCTTCGCAGTGCGATTCCAAAGAATAATATAATGCGAGCCCGCGCGTAAGATAATTGGTATCAAATAAAGTACAGAAGTTATACATCGTTTTATTTCAACTTTAAAGATTTAAATATTTTTTCTAATACGGCCGGCATAAATTTTAATTTATAAATACCTTTTTTAATGTTTTTTATCGAATGCTCCGTCATCTCCGGAAAAATTTTATCCCCAAACAGTTTAGCGCCTTTTTTAGATAACGTTAATGCGAAACCATGTTGATGCTGTATTGTTGAGAAGACCCATCCCAGCAAATATTCACGTTTCGATAAATCGATTTCAAATGAATTGATAAATGATGTCTCCGACCATCCCGGCGCTTTATTCATGGAATACTGGATTATCTTTTGCATCAAGCCGCTACCGGATATTTCATTCAATTCATTAGAAGATATTCGATGCGAACCTTTGATTGTTAAATTTGAAAGCCAGAAATTTTTGTTATCCATGTAGCGCAGCAGCTCGTAAAACTTATCTTCATCTTTATACGAATCAATTATGCCCGGCTCAAACTCCGCAACCAATATTTTATTTTGAATATCTTCAGACAGGCTTTTAAAAAGCCTCAAATCAGTTCCCTGAGAATCTGTTTTAAACCAATCGATTCTATTTAGCTTCAACTGCTTTAATACCTGTTTTAAATTCATCGATTTAAGATTGACTTTTTGTTCTATCTTAAACTTATCTGAAAAAGCCCATACGTTCAGAGCTTCGATATCAGGCTCCAAAATACTGGAGCAGTAAGGTGATTTTGTAAGATAAAAATCCGTTTCATTTTTATCGGTATCAGACAAAATACAATTAAATATATGCAGCTTTTTGAATCCGCTTTGCTGCTTTTCAACATAATCCATTTCCCGCTGGTCGGCGTCAAAGGCTATGCATTCGGAGTACCTTGCAATTTGTTTCCAGCTTCTGTGTATTTGGCCGGACGCACCGATGTCAAGCAAAACCGGCGGCTGTTCCATAATTTCCGGACTGGTTAAAACTTTATAAATTAAACTCATTAGATTCTTTCCAATAAAAATATCGGTAATACTTGGAATGCATTAGGGTATTTTTTCATTAAATAATTTTTTACCGGGTTTGTGGAAGATTCTAGAAACAAATGTTTTACTTTTAATCCTCCGACGTTATCCACTAATTCAAAAAAATCTTTCATTGATAGCTGATGAATATGACCGGTAAGGTACCAGTTATAATTAAACAGCATCGGCCTGGGCATACGCCCATTCAATAGCAAATCTATCCTGTTTTTATAAAACCCGAAATTGGGAAAAGAAATACTTTGATGACCGGAGATCCTTTTCATTTCCTTGAGCAATACTTCGGGATACATTACCATTTGAATGGTAACATTGCAAATCGAATAGTCAAAACTGTTGTCATTAAAATTCAACGGTTGGTCTATTCTAGCATCAATTACCGTTAAACCTTTTTTATTGCAAACGTCTATACCGGATTTAGACGTTTCTACCCCGACGCCGGAAATATTTTTTTCTTTTATTAATTTCTGAAGTAACGATCCGTTGCCGCAGCCCAAATCTATTACTTTTGCGCCGGAAGGTATAAAACCGGCTATTACTTCATACTCATGCCTTTCCTCGGTTGGGAACTGAGTATAATCGTAATTCCGGTTATCATTAATTATTGGATTATCTATTTTATTTTCCGGCATAATTATTAATTACTATTTAATTTTCTTTTTAATTTTTTTAAAAATTTTATAATTAGATTCGGCTGGGTTGAAAGATGAAAATCCCTAAATAATTTTTTCGCTGTTTCGTTTTCAACAACAGCAATCGGACTTACATTTATTGGGCTTTCGGATAAGTGAATATCATAAGCAGATGTTTTTTTAGTATGTGTTCCCAAATTGTCCATACCTATATTTTTAAGCAGAGAGCGTCCGGGATAAAGAGTTAGTTTATCTTTTAAAAATGCCGATGCATACCATCTAACCGCCCACGAGTCAATTCCTCCTTCAATTTGTCTTTTTAACATAAGCATATAATTCGCGGCGCCGTCATAATCGAATTCGTTTTCAAGTTTTCGGCTAAGAATATCACTGTAAAGCATTTGTGAATCTTCTTCGAAAAGATCCCAGCCGCGTTTCCATGTTCCCCACCCCCAACAATCGGCGCCTTTTAAGAAAAATGTTTCCGGAAGATTTCCGGCAACAGGGTAAACATAACCATGGATACTAATTACTTTATTTTCATCTAAATATAAATTTAGAGCGTCGTTCATATATTTCAGAAAGAAAGGAGACACAACATGATCATCTTCAAGCACAATTATTTTTCCGTGCTTACTTACAACTTCGGTTACGCCGGAAATAACCGACCTTGCTAGACCAAGGTTCTCATTACGTTCTATAATTTCAACGTTAGCAAACCCTCTTACCGTGTGTATATATTTTCTCACTTCATCGGTTAATTCTTTATCATTTTGGGTTTTGGGCGAATCAGAAAAAATGTATAACAATGAATCTGCGGCCAACTCATTCTTAAGCAGAGCGTCAATACACGCCTTTGTGTGCGAAGGTCTCCTATAAACAAAAAGCGCAATTGGAGCTAGTGAGCTCATAATTAGATTACCAATTTATTTTATATTAATATTTTTATAGAACAAACATCAGTTAAATATGCAGACAATTCTGTTCCCTGTAAAAAACAGTTGTGCAATTATTATCCGCAATTATCGGGGACAGGCCCCAGAAGTCAATCTTCTTAAAGCCGTTCTGCAATAAGAAATCAAATACTTCTTTATACTCTATTCTTTCGGAATTATCCAGCACAATTACGCCGTCGGTCGTTAGCTGTTTCGCACTATTCTTTGCGCAATTAACTCTGTCACGCCCGTCGACTATAATTATATGATACTTTTTGTCTTCAGAAAAAACTTCATTTGCGTAATCACCGCCGTATTCAAGATCTTTATAAACTACCTTTACATTACCGGGAACATTTTTAGATACCAACTCCGCCCAGCGGGAATCGTTTTCTACGGCTTTGATGGTCCCGACCCGTTCAGCATACCAGCGGGTTGAATTACCGCTGCCGAATTCAAACAAGTCAAAATCTTTTTTTAATCGCGGTTCTATAAATTTTAAATAAGAATAAGTATTCCATGGTATCGGTTTATTTGATTTATCCACTGAATGCTTTGTATGAAAACTATTGAACCAGCCGTCGTCTTTTATCCCGCTCTGTAAATAAAGCTGAACAGCGCCGCCAATACCGAGCTTATTCAAAAAAGCCCAAACCAAATTTTTAATTTTTCTTATCAAGGTTGCTCTTACCTTTTTGTATAATTTTTTTAATTCTTGAATTCCGATTTCAAATTATTTTTCCATAACCGGGGATTTTTCCACTTAAAATAAAGTCCCCTTATCCTCTCAAGTTCAATTTTTTCATAGAACTTCAAACCGTACAAAACTATGGGAAACAATAATATTAAAATTAACTTAAGTAAAATATTTATTGCAACATTGCTGTTAAATAAAAGAGACAACAAATAAAATAAAACGCCTAAAGATATTACCTTTAAAAGTTTTATATTCTCAAACGGTATTTTAAAATATTTAGATGAGAAATAATCCGATAAAAAATAAAGGACAATAAACGCTGCCAGCGTTGTATACGCAGCGGCCATCATACCGTATTTAGGAACTAACCAAAAATTTAGAGCAACATTTACAATTGCCGCTATAATTGTTATATAAGCAACGTACTTGGTATTTTTAGTAAGAAACATTCCAAGCGACGATACGAGCCGCATTCCAAAAACGACGTAAGAAAAAACCACCACCGGCACTACCTGGTAAGGCGGCCAATAAGCAGGGTTAAGCGCGAATATTTTTATTAGTTCCTTACTATATAAAGATAACGCTAAACC
>DAIERC010000427.1 GCA_027347125.1 Ignavibacteriales bacterium | reverse complement strand
GCCGAATGCTCCACCATTGAGCTATCGCGGATCGTCTTCCCTTAAAAAAGGAGTTCAAAAATAATCAGTAATGGCTACTTTGTCAAGACTAATTAAATAAATTTTACCTAAAAAGGATTAAAATCTTTGCGAAATTTGCGTGCCCAGCGGAATTTTATGCATATTTACTAATATCCTTCTTCATGTTATTTAAGAAGTATCATCTTCTTTGAAAAAATAATTTCGTTTATTTGGAGCTTTATAAAATACACACCACTTGGAAGTGATTCTGCTAGGAATTCATATTCATGTTCCCCGGCTTCTTTAATTCCGCGGAATAATGTTTTAATCTCTTGACCTAAAGAATTAAACACATTTAATACGACAAAATTCTTTTGAGGCAAAATAAATTTTATTTTTGTGAACGGGTTGAACGGATTCGGGTAATTTTGAGCAAGAATTATTTTATCAGGTAAATTACATTTTGCAAACAAATAATTTGAATACTGATATTTTCCGTCCGCGTCTATTTGTTTAAGCCGGTAAATATATTCTTCGCCAAGTTTGATATTTTTATCTTCAAAGAAGTAAACGTTCTTAACGTTACTGTTTCCGCTTCCTTTAACGAAACCTATCTTCTGCCAGAAAGTATTCAAGGAATTTGACGCACGTTCTATATCAAAGCCATAGTTATTTACTTCGGTAGCTGTTTGCCATGCCAGTTGAATAAATTGCTGCTTTGATATTGCTTCGAAGGAAATTAATTCAACCGGTAAAGGAGGAACAGAACCATCCGCTGCGTATGTGAAAAAATCTGTAGAGTTTTGGTCGGCATCACAACCATTGCCGTTTATACCGTATGTTTCATTTCCGTTATTATCTTTTCTTCTTATACTTTTTGTATTACTGGGTGCCGGAGCCGGAGCCGTCCCTTCATATCCGTTTGCATTCCCGTAACCGACTAAATCAATAACATTTATATTTGGGATAGGCATAGTGCCAGTCAATGCTATTTGATTGTTTACAAGCGCCACCTTACCGGCTGTAGCACTTAAACTTGTGCTATCTACAACATTTGGCAAAAAAGGTAGATCGACGCCGTTTGAGCCTGCATTTTCTTGGATTGCATAATAACTATTAGCAGTAATACTGCCTGATAGTTTTGTAACATCCCAGCTGGATCTTGTTGCCGAGGCATATTGTATTGACCATGTAGAAAGGTCAACGCTTTGAGCGGTTGGGTTATACAAAATAATATAATCATATTTGTAATAAGAGCCGGAGTTACCGCCGCCGCCATAAACTTCGGCAATTACCACATGGTCTGCAACCTGAGCAAACAGTATACTGGATACAGCAAAAAACAGAAACGGCAGAAAACGAGTTAGATAAAACATTTTTCCTCCTTGCAATTAATTTGACATCATTTATTGGTGAAAATAATAATGCGGAATAAGAGCAACCTGCAATAACAATTATTGCAAAGGAAAAATCTTTTTATTGCGAGAAATACAGATGAGCTTAAAATCAAAGCTCCCCTAAAAACGAGGAATTGCAAAAGAAATTTTCCTTGATTTTGTTCTGTTGCAATTAATAATTGCATTTTGATCTAGCATTAAACGGTGAGTATCCCCGGCAATCCATTTAATGCCGCAATACAATAATGAGAGGTATTTCAAAATAATATACGTCTAGAAAAAAAGCAATATTTTTTTCGATGCGCAACAAAATTTACGTTCTTAACCTTATGTAGAATATAAATTTTTAGTTTAGTATCATGACTAGTATTAGATATTTTCTTCTTTTATTACCATATTAAACAAATAAAGTTTTAGGTTATTGTATTAATTATACATCCGAATATGTTTTCTATGTTGAGATTTACATTTTATTATTATTTAACAAAACTAAATAACTAAGAAATATGAAAATTGCGTTAACAGGGGCAACAGGTTTAATCGGGATTAAGCTTTGCGATGCCTTGACGAAAGAAAAACATCGGTTAATCATTTTATCAAGGGATACAAACGGCGCTAAAAATGTTATTAAAAACGCTTCAGACTATATTGAATGGGACTATGCAAAACCGAAGAAATGGAAAGGTGCTCTGGAAGGGGTTGATGCGGTTATTCATTTGGCTGGAGCAAATGTTTTTGGTAAACGATGGAACGAAAGCTATAAGAAAGAAATTTTTAATAGCCGTGTAACAAGCACTAAAAACCTAGCGGAAGTTCTTGGTAATCTAAATAAACGGCCCGAGTGTTTTATTTGTGCATCCGCCACCGGTTTTTATGGTAATTCAGGTAATGCGGTAATTGACGAACAATCTCCTAACGGTAAAGATTTTCTTGCAGAAGTATGTGCCTCGTGGGAAAATGAATCGCACAAGGTAGTACCGCATAAAATAAGAGCGATAAACATAAGAGCCGGAATTGTTTTAGATGCAGAAGGTGGGGCGTTGAAGCAAATGCTCTTACCGTTTAAATTTTTTATAGGTGGACCAATTGGTAAAGGCACCCAGTGGGTTCCCTGGATTCATATTGATGATTTGGTTAATACTTACCTATTTGCTTTGCATAACAAATCAGTCGAAGGTGCAATAAACGCGGCATCTCCAAATCCTGTTACAATGAATGCCTTCGCTAAAGAATTAGGAAAGATTATGAAAAGACCCTCGCTGTTCAGGGTTCCTTCATTAGTTTTAAAAATTGCCGTTGGAGAAGGAGCGGAGGCAATTACTGCAAGCGCCAGAGTAATTCCGGAAAAATTATTAGCGCACGGATTTGAATTTAAATATGATGAGTTAGAAGCTGCATTAAATGATCTTCTTAACAAGAAAAAGGGTTCATAAAGAACCCTTTTTATAATCATACTTTCTGAATTTTTAGTATCTGTAGTAATCGGGCTTAAAGGGGCCGCTAACCGGCACGCCGATATATTCAGCTTGCTCAGGTGTTAAAGTTTCAAGTTCGCACCCCAATTTTCCTAAATGCAGCATTGCTACTTTTTCATCCAGATGTTTCGGAAGAACGTATACTTTATTTTCGTATTTACTTTGATTTGTCCAAAGTTCAATTTGCGCCAAAGTTTGGTTAGTGAATGAATTTGACATTACAAAAGACGGGTGCCCGGTAGCGCAGCCTAAATTAACCAATCTTCCTTCGGCAAGCACAATTAAATCTTTACCCTCGATTGTGTACTTATCAACTTGAGGCTTAATAGTATCTTTCGTGTGGCCGTAGTTTTTATTCAGCCATGCCATATCAATTTCATTATCAAAGTGTCCGATGTTGCATAGAACGGCATTGTGTTTCATTTTCCTGAAATGTTTTTCCGAAACAATATTTTTATTACCTGTAGCGGTTACAACTATATCAGCTTCTTGAACAGCCATTTCCAGTTTCTTAACCTGATATCCGCTCATTGCCGCCTGCAAAGCGCAGATAGGATCAATCTCCGTTACAATTACGCGAACGCCCGCGTGCGAAAGAGATTCGGCGGAGCCTTTTCCAACATCTCCGAAACCGCAAACTACGGCAACTTTACCCGCAAGCATTAAATCGGTAGCTCTTCTGATACCGTCAACTAGAGACTCGCGGCATCCGTACTTGTTATCAAATTTTGATTTTGTAACAGAATCATTCACATTAAACGCAGGGATCGGAAGAGTTCCTTTTTGCATCCTTTCATAAAGCCTGTGAACACCTGTTGTTGTTTCTTCGGATATTCCTTTAACACCGGCTACCAATTCCGGGTATTTATCTAAAACTAGATTTGTAAGATCGCCGCCGTCATCAAGAATCATATTCAATGGTTTATTATCTTTCCCAAAATATAAAGTCTGTTCAATACACCAGTCATATTCTTCAAGTGTTTCGCCTTTCCAGGCATAAACAGGAACGCCGGCTGCGGCAATTGCAGAAGCTGCATGATCTTGAGTTGAAAAAATATTACATGACGACCATTGAACCTCGGCACCAAGTTCTTTGAGTGTTTCTATAAGAACCGCAGTTTGTATAGTCATATGAAGACAACCTGCAATACGCGCACCTTTCAAAGGCTTCTTATCTCGGTATTCTTCACGAAGAGCCATTAAACCCGGCATTTCCGCTTCCGCAAGTTTTATTTCTTTCCTGCCCCACTCAGCTAGGGAGATGTCTTTTACTTTGTAAGGTAATTTTTTCGTATCCTTATTATCTAATACTTGACTCATTTGTTATCCTTTTATTATTTATAAAAAACTTTATGCGTACTTTTTAAATAAAGGAACTAAATCTAATTTTTCCCAAGAAAAATCTTTTTCGTTTCTTCCGAAATGGCCGTATGCTGAAGTTTGCTGATAGATTGGCCTTCTTAATTTTAATCTTTCAATAATTCCGCGCGGGGTCAAATCAACTTCTTTCATTATTATATTGGCAATTTCTTTGTCCGGTATAACGCCTGTACCGTTTGTGTTTACAAATACCGAAACAGGTTTTGCAACACCGATTGCATAAG
>DAIERC010000417.1 GCA_027347125.1 Ignavibacteriales bacterium | reverse complement strand
ACTGCCGATCTCGGTAGTTTCTTAATTCCATACCCTTATTCCGATCCGCCGTATCTTTATCCTACTACTTCCGATACTTATTTAATCGGCAGCAATTTTCAAATTAGATACACTTACAGTATGATAGAGCCGACCATCGATGAAGAAATAAATCCGGTTGGTGTTACTGGTGACATTACTTATAATTATGAGTTAAACAAATTTAACCCCGATGGAAATTATAAAATTCAAGACGGCTTGTTGATACCTCAATATAATAATTATAATTTCAGCAGGCTGGAAATGAATACGCAAATTCATTTTCCGGTAGCTAAACGACAAACATTAACCGTACAGGCAAGATTAGGTACTATTATAGGCGCTCAAATGCCTGACTTCTTTGATTTCTACCTTGGCGGCATTATCGGCATGAAAGCTTATCCGTTTTATGCCATAAGCGGTAATAGAGTCGGCTGGCTTAACCTTACGTATCGTTTCCCTTTATTTACCGGCATAGATACAAGGGTAGGGCAATTATATCTTGATAAATTATTCATGTCTGTTTATGCCGACGCGGGTAATGCGTGGAACGGAAAGTTTGATTTCAATGGAGTAAAGAAGGGCGCCGGCGCCGAATTGAGACTGCATATGAACTCATATTATATCTTCCCTACCGATGTTTTCTTTAATGCGTCGTATGGCTTCGATAGGTTTTCAGAAGAGATTAGGGGGGAAACTATTACTTACGGTAAAGAATGGAGATTCTACGGCGGCATATTATTCGGCTTTGATATATAAATATTTTTACGGAAGAACTATTTTGGGAAAAAATTAAAATGAAAATTTCTGTCTTCGCAATAGTAATATTTATCAGTCTCTTGGTATTTTTTTCAAGTACCAAGGCGCAAGATACCGGTAGAGACGGTTATAAACTTACTGGTATGCTTTCTTTAGATTCTAAAAATATTTCTACATATCAACCGGCGATAAATCAATCTGTTGTTAATCTGCAAAAACCTGAACGAAAATCTAGAGTCCTTGCAGGTTTATTCTCGGCCATCTTACCAGGCGCAGGAGAGTTTTACGCTCAGTCTTATCTTAAAGCAGCCATATTTGTCGTTATTGAAGCTGCGGCAATTACTACGGCAATTGCATACAATAACAGGGGAAACAGCCAAACACAAATGTTTCAAAATTATGCCGACCAGCATTGGAGCGCTAAACAATACGCCGAATGGACATTGAAGAATCTAAAATACCTGAACCCGGATTTAAACCCGCAGGATTACCCGGTTATACGAGCAAACGGTACTGTAGATTGGGTGCAGCTTAATAATTTGGAATCAGCTATTGGCGGAGGTTATTCGCATCAGCTTCCATATCCAGGCGAGCAGCAGTATTATGAATTGATCGGCAAGTACCCGCAATATAGTCATGGGTGGGATACAAGCAACCAAACAGATACCGATTTTCATATCCTTACTCCACAGTTTACAAATTATTCACACATGCGCGGTGTTGCCAACGATTATTATAAAGTAGGTTCAACCGCGGTTGCATTTATTTTTGTTAATCACTTCCTGAGCATACTGGATGCTGTTTGGTCAACCGATATGTATAACGATTCAATAGCGCTGAAGTTTAGGATGGAGCAAAATACTAACTCTTATAACCTTGAGTATGTTCCGACGTTACATGTAGCTTTTAACTTTTAATTTTTTTCGAAATCATTTTTAAAAAGCGAGGCTTTTCCTCATGGAAAGAATCGCTTTTTTTGTATATATACGGTATTTTACACTGTTAAAAAAAGAATATTAAGAATATGAAAACACCAGTTGTAGTAATTATAGGCAGACCAAATGTAGGTAAATCAACTTTATTCAACCGTCTTATCGGGAACCGGGGCGCCATTGTTAATGATCAAAGCGGTGTAACGCGCGACAGGAACTACGGCGAAGTTGAATGGGATGGGAAAGAATTTCAAATTATAGATACCGGCGGGTATGTGCCTAATTCTACGGATTTATTTGAAACCGCTATACGGGAACAGGTTGATATTGCCATTAACGAAGCAGACGCCATATTATTTATGGTGGACGTAAGGACAGGCATTAACCCTGTAGATATAGAAATTACGAATATGCTTCGCAGTTACAGTAAAGAATTTATACTTTTAGTCAACAAAGTTGATTCGGAAAACTTTGAAGCCGCCGCTGCCGAATTTTATAAACTTGGAATTAATAAAATTTATACCATCTCGGCTCTGATAGGGCGTAAAACCGGCGACCTGCTGGATGAACTTACTGCTAACTTCGCACCGGTTACGGAAGATGATAAAACTGATCCAAGATTAAAAATTGCATTTGTCGGCAGGCCGAACGTTGGTAAATCATCTTTAACTAACGCATTGCTGGGTTATGACCGCAGCATTGTAACCGATATTCCCGGAACTACGCGCGATAGTTTAAATACGATTTTGAAATATTACGGCCAGGAAATAATACTGGTTGATACCGCCGGTTTGCGAAAGAAAAAAAGAATTGAGGAAAGCATTGAATTCTTTTCGACTGTTAGAACATTAAAGGCAATAGGAGAGTGCGATGTTGCCGTTGTAATGATCGATGCACAATTAGGCATAGAAAAGCAGGATCAAAAAATTATTGAAGAAGCGGTAAGAAGAAGAAAAGGAATATTATTAGCCGTAAATAAATGGGACCTAATAGAGAAAGATACAAACACCTCCAAAAAATTTGAAGATACCTTAAAAAGACGAACTTGGAACAATCGATTACCTTCCGGTAATTTTTATATCGGCATTAACAAAGCAAAGGATACACAAACTTGTTGATCTTGCCATCAAAATAAACGAAGAGAGAAAAAAGAAAATTCCTACTAGTGAGCTGAATGATATTCTTCTGGCCGAGATAAATAGAAATCCTCCGCCTTCAACACACACGGGTAAAGAAGTAAAAATAAAATACATTACCCAGGTAGGTGATCATTACCCGATCTTTCTTTTCTTTGCTAATCATCCCAAGGATATTCCCGAACATTATAAACGTTATCTCGAAAAATTAGTAAGAAGAACTTTCGGGTTTGAAGGCATACCTTTTACTTTAAGTTTTAAAGAGAAGTAAGTTCACCTTCGAATAACAAGAACTATATATAAGTTTAAGAATTTAAAGGAGAGATATTATGGCGGCAAATTTTGCTAACTTCAGTTTAATAGACCACCCTTTAGTTAAGAAAGATGTTACCGTACTTCGAGACGTTTCTACACCGCCGGAAATATTCAGAGCCGCCGTTAAAAGAATTTCAAACATTCTTGCCGTTGAAATTTGTAAAGATTTAAAACTTACCGAAATCGAAATAGAAACACCGCTTGAAAAAACTACCGGGCATAAACTTGCCTACGATGTTGTGCTGGTACCTGTTTTAAGAGCCGGCTTAGGAATGGTAAGCGGATTCCTGGAAATTATTCCCGATGCAAAAGTAGGACATATCGGTCTTCAGCGGGATGAAACTACTTTAAAGCCGATAGAATATTATTATAAAACTCCCAAGAATATTGATTCATCCAAAGTAATTTTGATTGACCCTATGCTTGCCACTGGCGGCAGCGGCGCTGAGGCTATAAATTATTTAAAGAAACGAGGAGTAAAAAATTTAATATTTGCTTGCCTAGTTGCGGCCCCGGAGGGCATCAAAAAACTTTTATCGGAGCATCCAGATGTTAGAATTTTCGGAGCTGCTCAAGACAGGGAATTGAACAATAAAGGATATATCTTACCTGGGCTCGGAGACGCGGGGGATAGGACGTTTGGTACTTTATAAATTTTTAATATTGTCTTTTTTCATACTGCTTTTAAATCCCGATGTTTATTCGCAGCAATACCCCAATGCGGTTGTGGATTCACTTATGAAAAAAGGTATTAATGAAATTATAAACCAGAAATATGACGACGCAAAGGAAGATTTCTCTGTACTCAACAAAAAATTTCCATTACTACCTTTTGGTAAAATTTATTTAGCCGCTACTGAAATTGCCCGCAGTTATGACCTTGCCGAAGAATTTAACACCGATTATATCGAAGGAAACTTGGATGAGGCCGGTAAGCAAGCCAAACTTCTTATTGAAAAGGACAAGAACAATGTTTGGAATTATTACTTTAAAGCTTTGGCCGACGGTTACTACGCTTATTTCCAGGCCCTTAATAAAAATTGGTTACCCGCATTAAATAACGGGATGAGTTGTATTTCCGGTTTTGAAAAATGTTTGAATTTGAATCCACGCTTTTACGATGCTTATACCGCAATCGGATCATTTAAATATTGGAAGAGCCGAAAAACCGAGTTCCTGCATTGGCTGCCTTTTATAGATAATGAAGAACAAAGGGGGATTAACTATCTTGTGATTGCTACAAATCATTATTCATATAACGAATACCTGGCGTTTAATTCTTTAATTTGGATTTATATAGACAAAAAAGAATACGCCAAAGCTGTTTCTCTTGCGCAAAAAGTTCTAACTCAATATCCCGGCAGCAGGGTTTTTGAATGGGGACTGGCAAGGGCATATGAGGGAATCGATGTGAAAAAATCTATTGATATTTATTACCGGATACTGAATTATTACCAAAATATACCGGGCTTAAATAAATATTACGAAATAGTTTTAAAACATATAATTGCCCAGCAATTTTATAAACTGGGAGAGAGCAAAAAAGCTTTACTGCTTTGTAATGAAATACTTGCACTCAATAATCTTTCCGATTATGTAAAAAATAAACTAGGTTCACGTCTTAATAGGGTAAAAGAATTGCAGCTGGAGCTTTCTAAGTAATTAAGTGTGAAGCCCGACAAATACCTGACTTTAACAATTCGTCTAAATAAAGTAAATTATAGCGCAACTAAATATTAGGTTTAAAAAGATTTTATGTCCATAACAAATCAAAAGCATAGGAAAATGCTCGAGGATCTGATTGAAGCCTGCTGGGAGCATTTACCTAACGTAGACGAAGCTTTAATTGCTAAAAGCTGGGAGTTCTGTCTTGAGGCGCATAAGAATGATTTAAGAGCTTCCGGTGAACCTTACTATACTCATCCGTTTGAAGTGGCGATGATTGTTGTTCAGGAAATACCTTTGGATGATGTTACGGTGGTTAGCGCTTTGCTGCATGATGTTGTTGAGGATACCGAATTTAATCTCGATATTCTTTCCAAAGAGTTCGGCAAAGAAGTAGCGGAAATTGTAGACGGTGTTACGAAAATAAGCGGGATATTTAAGGGGCAGGAAATTACCCAGGCTGAGAATTACAGAAAACTTCTTTTATCAATGGTAAAAGATGTAAGGGTTATTCTTGTAAAGTTTGCAGACAGGCTTCATAACATGCGAACGCTACAATACGTGAATCCCGACAAACAAAGAAGAATTGCGCAGGAAACACTGGAAATTTATGCCCCTTTTGCGAACCGTTTTGGTCTTGGGCGTGTTAAGTGGGAACTTGAAGATTTATCGTTTAAATATTTAAACAAAGAGGCGTACGATGAAATAGCAAAGAAAATTAAAAGCAAAAGACGCGAAAGAGAATCGTATATTAAAAAGTTTACCGACCCTATAATTGAAAAACTGAATGAGTATAAACTGAAATACGAAATGAACGGAAGGCCGAAACATTTATATAGTATTTACCGGAAGATGGTTCACCGCAACAAACCTTTCGAAGAAATTTATGATTTGTTTGCCATAAGAATAATTCTGGATACGGAAAATACAAATGATTGTTACACAACTCTAGGCATCGTTAATCAAATGTATCTTCCGGTTCCCGACCGTTTTAAAGATTATGTCTCTATTCCGAAAACAAATAATTACCAGTCGATACATACAACAGTTGTGGGTCCTGAGGGACGCCTGGTTGAGGTACAGATTCGAACAAGAAAGATGCATGAAGTTGCTGAAACCGGCGTGGCAGCTCACTGGCGCTACAAAGAAAATAAGACTACTTCAGACAAAGATCTTGAGAACTGGGTGAACTGGATAAGAGACATTTTTGAGAACGCTTCGAAGGATGAAGTTAAGAAAGATTTACTTGAGAGTTTTAAGCTAAATCTTTATCAGGACGAGATTTATGTCTTTACGCCTAAAGGTGATTTGAGGCGGCTACCTGTTGGCTCTACACCTGTAGATTTTGCTTTTGATATACACAGCAAAGTGGGGTATCATTGTATAGGAGCAAAAGTAAACGGCAAAATTATACCGCTCGATACCGTGCTCCACAGCGGTGACCAGGTGGAAATTATTTCCTCAAAAAACCAGCATCCCAATAATAACTGGATAAAGTTTGTTGCCACACATAAAGCAAAAACCGCCATCAGAAAATGGATGAACAAGGAAGAAGAAGATATTATAAATGCCGGCAAGGAAGCTTGGGAAAAAAAGATTAAAAAACTAAGATTGTCATTTACAACCAGCGACCTTGCAAAACTTGCACTCAATTTAAAGTATGAAAGTCCAAGGCAATTTTTTAAATCAATTGCTCAGGGCAAAATTAATCTCGATGAGGTTTTAACCGCTACCAAGGACAAGGAAAAGAAAGAAAAAGGAACGGTTCTGGAGTTTGATAACTTTGCCAATATTGCGCGTGGCGATGTTGGCGGTGTTCTGGTTGACGGTAAAAATTCGGGGATTATGTACTCTTATGCCAAGTGTTGCAATCCTATTCCCGGTGATCCGGTGATCGGGTATATTACCGTTGGCGAAGGAATTAAAATTCATAGGAAAACTTGCGCAAATTTAATTAAGATTTCGGAAAGGGACGAAAGTAAACTTGTGTCGGTTCAATGGCCTGAAGCCGAAAGTTCTCTGTTTGTTGCCGGTTTAAGTATTATGGGTGATGATACACCCGGCATCTTAAATGAAATTTCTCATACAATTGTGTCTTATCAAAATACCAATATAAAATCGATAAACATTAATACGAATGATTCAACCTTTGAGGGAAGCGTAACTGTTTATGTGCACAACCTGGAACATTTGTCGCGTATAGTTGAAAGACTTAAAAAGCTCAAAGGTGTTTATACTGTAGAAAGATTTGAGAGCGCATAACGTAATGACAAAAACATCGGAGTTTAAAAGAATTATGGCAATCGATTTCGGGTTAAAAAGAATCGGCATTGCACTTACCGATCCGCTGAAAATTTTTGCGTATTCTTTTAAAACGATATATAACGATTCCAAAACTTTTGATGAGATAGGGAAAATAATCAATGACCAAGATGTTGAAAAAATTATTCTCGGTCTGCCCTTGAAAGAAAGCGGAGCAGATTCTTCGATTACAAAAGATGTAATCAAATTCAAAGACACCATTGAAAAAAAATTCCTTCTGGAAGTTTTATTGCGCGATGAAAGATATTCATCTTCAATTGCAATGGAGCAAATTCTACAATCCGTAAGCAAGAAATCTAAGAGAAAGGAAAAAAGCCTTGTCGACAAAGGAGCAGCCGCAGTAATCTTGCAGGGTTATTTGGATGAAATAAAGTAATTGTTTTTGCTAATTGACTTTTTGGCGCATATAAACTATTTTTATTCCAACTATTTAGTGGGAGCATAAATGGCAACAAAAGCATTAGGCATGGTAGAAACGCGCGGT
Organism: Ignavibacteriales bacterium; assembly: GCA_027347125.1. Lineage (GTDB taxonomy): Bacteria > Bacteroidota > Ignavibacteria > Ignavibacteriales > Ignavibacteriaceae > FEN-1297. The sequence continues at coordinate 1,095 of DAIERC010000417.1, read as the reverse complement.
TTAAGCGGAGCAATTGAGGCCGCCAATACTATGATGCATGCTCATGGTGTAAAGTTTGTTGCAAAGGAAGTAATTGGAGGCGGGTTCGTAACGGTATTTATTGAAGGGGATTTTGACGCCGTAAAAAATGCCACCGAAGCGGGAGCAGATTCTGTTAGAAAAGTTGGCGAATTAATTTCATATCATATTATTCCCAATCCTCATCCTCAGCTAAAACTAATATTATCTAATAACTTATAAACAAATATGTTAAAAGCATTAGGATTGATTGAAACCAGAAGTCTTATCGGCGCTATTGCCGCTGCCGATTCAATGTTAAAAAATACAAATATTGCTATCGTAGGTAAGGAGCATCTAAGTTCGGGAGAAGTAATTTTAATTATTGAAGGCGAAGTTTCGTCGGTAAACCTTGCGCTGGAAATCGGCTGTGAAAAATCCAGGGAACTTGGACAATTAAAATTATCGTACATCATATCAAAGCCTGAAGCAGAATTGGAAAATTTATTCGGCAATTTATTCGGGTTAAAAGCAAAACTTGAAAATAAAGTTGAAAAGCCTGAAGATGCTAAGGTTTTAAAAGAGAAAGCAGGCCGTTCTGCCGTCAAACAAATAATTAAGGTTGACCAAGAAAAGAAAGAAGAAAAACCTGTCGTAGAGAAAGAATCATCAGATAACTTAAAAGATAAAAAGGTAAAGATTAAGAAAGAAAAAACACCGGTGTACCAGGAAAATTTTTCATTGTTTGATCAGCCGAGTGATACAATAGCCAGGCTCCACCGCGAAGCTTTTCTTCATGATCAGGAAAGTGACGATCAATCTGTTAAAGAAAAAAAGGATAGCTCTGATAACCACTCCGCCGCTATTGTGGAAGTTATAACTGAAAGTAAAAATGAAACCGTAAACGAAAATAGACCGGTATTAAATGATAATAAGGAGTTGAGTGAATTAAATGTTCATCAGTTAAGGCGGTTGGCAAGAAGCACTGAAGGATTTCCTATAAAAGGAAGAGAAATTTCAAGAGCCAACAGGAATGACCTTATACAGCATTTTAATAAACTTTAATAATCAGTATGCAGATAAAAATTTTATTAAAGC
>DAIERC010000415.1 GCA_027347125.1 Ignavibacteriales bacterium | reverse complement strand
AAAAAGATATTGAAGTAATTACCAAGTGGGTTAAGAACGGCGGCATACTTATGCTGATGGAGAACGATAAAGGTAACGCCGAGTTTGAGCATTTCAACAAATTATCGGAAAAGTTCGGTATCCATTTTAACGAGGTAAGCATAAACAAAGTAGAAGGAAGAAAATTTGATATGGGCAAGTTCGATAAATTTCCCGATCAGCCAATCTTCAAAAACGTAAAGCAAATTTATTTAAAAGAAATATCTACTTTAAAATTAGAAAAGCCCGCAAAGCCGGTTCTGGTTGAGAATAGCAACATAATTATGGCTTACGCAAAATACGGCAAGGGCGGCGTTTTTGCTATCGGCGATCCATGGTTTTATAATGAATATTACGGCAACAATAAATTGCCTGTGCCTTTTGAAAATTATAAAGCTGCGGAAAATCTTTTTGCATGGCTTTTAAGCATGGCTAAGGAAGTAAATAATTAATTTATCATGCACAAACCCTACTCCCCGGAGTAATGGAATGATGGAGTAAATTGTTCAATTCAATTATAATGATACTCCGACATTCCAATGGGTTGCATAACAGAGTTATTAATATTTAGAATTAACGTAAATAAAGAACGGAGAATAAAATGGAAGTAAGATTTTCAACCGATCCGAACGGATACAAAAGAATGACCAGCGATGAGTTACGCAAAATGTTTCTGATCGATAATCTCTTTAAGCCTGATACAATCGAGACGGTTTATTCGGATATCGACCGTTCGATAACCGGCTCTGCGGTTCCCGCTTCTAAAAAGCTGAAACTGGAAAGCAGTAAAAAAGAAATGGCGGCCGAGTTTTTTGCCGAGAGAAGAGAAATAGGTATAATTAATATCGGCGAAGAAGGCGAAATAATTGTTGACGGTACTGTTTATAAAATGGCAAAAAAAGACGCGCTTTACATCGGCAAAGGTTCTAAGGAAATAACATTTGCCAGTAAAGATTCCGGCAAGCCGGCTTTGTTTTATTTTTCAAGTTACCCTGCTCATAAAGAATTTCCTACAAAGCACGTAAAATTTTCCGATGCAACTCCTGTAAAACTCGGTTCCGTTAAGGACGCAAATAAAAGAACAATCTACAAATATATTTACCCGCAAGGCATACAAAGCTGTCAACTTGTTATGGGGTTAACCGAGTTGGAAGAAGGAAGCACATGGAACACTATGCCGGTTCATACGCATCAAAGGCGTTCCGAAGTTTATATGTATTTCAATCTTGCTCAAAATGCGGTACTGTTCCATTTACTAGGTGAGCCGAATGAAACAAGGCACATTGTAGTTAGAAATCAACAGGCGGTACTTTCTCCAAGTTATTCAATTCACTCGGGAGTAGCCACGCAGAATTATACATTTATCTGGTCGATGGGCGGTGAAAATCAGGACTTCGACGATATGGACTGGGTTTCTATGGATACATTAAAATAATAATAAATAAAAATCAAAAAGGGAAAAACCAAAATGATATTAGATAAATTCAAATTAGACGGTAAAACCGCTATTGTTACAGGTTCAAATAAAGGAATAGGACAGTATTATGCTGTGGCTCTGGCAGAAGCGGGAGCCGATATTATAGGCGTTTCATTTGAAAAAGATTTTTCGGAAACCGAAAAAATGATTACAGGCGTTGGAAGAAAATTCAAATCATACATTAGTGATTTTTCAGATCGTAATTCTTTATATGAGTTTATTAAAAATGCGAAAGCTGATTTTCCTAAGATAGATATTCTTGTAAACAACGCCGGAACAATTTTACGTAAACCTATTGCCGAACACCCGGATGAATACTGGGATAAAGTTATCGAAATAAATTTAACTTCACAGTTTATCTTAACCAGGGAATTTGGTAAAGATATGGTTGCGAGAGGTTACGGTAAAATAGTTTTTATCGCTTCGCTTTTGGCTTTTCAGGGCGGTGTTTATGTCCCGGGTTACGCGGCTTCAAAAGGCGGCGTTAAACAACTGGCTATGTCGTTTGCAAACGAATGGGCAGGCAGCGGTGTTACTATTAATGCAATTGCGCCCGGTTATATTGCAACGGATAACACAAAAGCACTTAGAGAAGATCCTTTAAGAAACAAAGCTATTCAGGATAGAATTCCTGCCGGCCGTTGGGGAACTCCTGAAGATTTAATGGGCACAGTTGTCTTTTTATCTTCAGACGCTTCCAATTACTTAAACGGAACAGTTGTAACCGTTGACGGCGGATGGATGGGACGATAATTTAAACTAAAAGACTTACTATAATGATCAATAATTCTATTACGGGTTCTAATATTTTTTTGAAAGAGATTAGTTGAGAAACAAATCGATTACAATAATAGACATCGCAAAAAAATGTCATGTTTCACCCGTAACTGTTTCAAAAGCTTTAAGGGATCATCCGGATATTTCGGAAAAGACTACGACAAAAATTAAGTCTGTAGCCATAACCATGGGCTACTCTCCTAATTTTATGGCGCGCAATCTGGCGGCAAAGCGTTCTAATTTGCTTGGCGTTGTTGTTCCCAAAATAAGTCATTCGTTTTTCGGGTCGGTAATTGAAGCCATTTATAACACGGCGGGTAAATACGGTTATAAAGTAGTGTTAACGGTTTCGCAGGAAAATACCGAAAGAGAATGCAAGCATCTAGAAACGTTAATGGCAATGCGGGTTGACGGAATAATTATTTCGGTAACCGAGAATACCACGGACTGCAAAGTTTTTGCGGCTGCTCAGAACATGCACATCCCGGTAGTATTTATGGATAGAGTTCCCGCAATACCGGACCATTGCACTGTTTCAATAGACGATTACAGCGGCGCCTTTAAAGCGGTAGAACATGCCATAAGTATTGGGTATAAAAGATTTGGGCATGTAGGCGGCTATGAAAACTTGAATATCGGAAAAGATAGGCGCCAGGGATTTATTGATGCATTAAAGAAAAACGGTTTAGATATTAATGAAAAATGGATGGTTACCGGGGGCTTTGGCGAGAAGGACGGATACAATGGGTTTAAGAAAATTTATGAAAGCGGCGAACTGCCGGAAATAATTTTAGCCGTAACTTTTCCCGTTGCTCTGGGCATACAAATAGCCGTTGAAGAGGCCGGGTTAAAAATACCTGATGACGTGGATTTAATATGTTTCGGCTCAACCGAAATGAGTAAATTCATGTCGCCTGCAATCAGCTATATAGAGCAGCCTACGGATTTAATCGGCTCCAAAGCAGTTGATTTAATTGTAAAACTTGTATCTTCCACGGACAAGACATTTGTGGAACAAATTAAAATCCCTACAAGAATTGTTCTGAAAGATACCTGCTTAAAAAAGAATGGCGGTAACGCCTTCTAAAAATACTTATGCGAAAATAATTTATGTTTTACTTTTATAGGAAGTTTAAATGAATAACCTGGGAAAAAAAATGATATGCGGGAAATAATGTATTTCGTTTTATGTGTGTTTTTCATTATTCCCTTAACAAAGCTTGAAGCGCAGAATAAAGATTTTGATTATTACCTGACAGGTCTTCCTTTTAAAATGCCTAAAATAGAGTTGCCGGTTTTCCCGGAAAAAACTTTTAATATTTTAGATTACGGTGCAAACGGAAACGGGCAGGTTTTAAATACGGATATGTTTAAAAAAACTATCGATGCGTGTTCAAAAGCCGGCGGTGGAACAGTTTTAGTACCCCCGGGAGTTTGGCTTACCGGCCCGATTCAGTTGGAAAGCAATATAAATTTGCATCTTGAAAAGGGAGCATTGATACTTCTCAGTCGTAACCACGAAGAATTTCCCATAATAAAATATCCCGGCTCCAGTAAATATTCAGCTGCTTCGCCGGTGTACGGATTTAATTTGGAAAATATCGCAATAACAGGCGAAGGAATTCTTGACGGTTCGGGTGATACATGGCGGCCGGTTAAAAAAAGTAAAACAACAGAATCGCAGTGGAGAGGGCTTCTTGCGTCTGGCGGTGTTGTAAGCAGTGATGGACAG